>JAYSLR010000458.1:0-3278 GCA_043725365.1 Rhizobacter sp.
CTCGAAAGCCTCGAGCTGCGCCGCGTTGACACTCTCCAGGTTGATGATCGTGAAGCTGACGCCATGCCTGCCGACCGCGCGCGGATTCACCAGCGCCACGTACTGCGCGATCACGCCGCCGTCCTCGAGCACCTTGACGCGGCGCAGGCAGGCCGAGGGCGACAGGTGGACGCGCTTCGCCAGTTCCAGGTTCGACAGGCGCCCTTCACGCTGCAACTCGCCGAGTATCGAGCGATCGATCGAATCCAGTTTCGCTTCGGACGATGGGTTCCGCACTTTGTTTTGCCCTCCATGTCGCTGGCCGCATGATATTGCGCCGTTGCGGGTAGGCCCGGGCCGATCCTGAAACCCTATTGCGTGCGGCATTCAGTAGACTGTGGGCACGCCGAACCGCACACTGCGCAACACCGACCTCACGGAGCACCGCCATGCACAAAGACGACCCCGCCACGTTGACCCCTGCTGCGAGAGCCGCGGTTTCGCAGGCCGCGCCGGCGATGGACGCGTTCTGGATGCCCTTCACCGCGAATCGCCAGTTCAAGCAGGCGCCGCGCCTGCTGGCAAAGGCCAAGGGCATGCACTACTGGACGCCCGAGGGCCGCCAGATCCTCGACGGCATCGCCGGGCTGTGGTGCGTCAACGCCGGCCACGCAAGGCCGAAGATCGTCGAGGCGATCGCCGCGCAGGCCGCCGAGATGGACTTCGCCCCGCCGTTCAACATGGGGCACCCGAAGGCCTTCGAACTCGCCGAGCGCCTGGTCGAGCTGACGCCGACGGGGCTGAACAAGGTGTTTTTCACCAACTCCGGTTCCGAGGCGGTCGAGACCGCACTGAAGATGGCGATCGGCTACCACCGCGCCCGCGGCGACGGTGCTCGCACCCGGCTGATCGGCCGCGAGCGTGGTTACCACGGCGTCAACTTCGGCGGCATCACGGTCGGCGGCATCGTCGGCAACCGCAAGTCGTTCGGGCCCTTGCTGCCCGGCGCCGATCACATCCGTCACACCCACGACCTGGCGCGCAACGCGTTCTCGCGCGGCGTGCCGGAGCACGGCGCCGAACTCGCCGACGACCTCGAGCGCCTGGTCGCACTGCACGACGCATCGACGATCGCGGCGGTGATCGTCGAACCGGTCGCCGGCTCGACCGGCGTGTTGCTGCCGCCGAAGGGCTACCTGCAGCGTCTGCGCTCGATCTGCGACAAGCACGGCATCCTGCTGATCTTCGACGAGGTCATCACCGGGTTCGGGCGCCTGGGCGCGCCGTTCGCGGCCGGCCACTTCGGTGTCACGCCCGACCTGATGACGGTCGCCAAGGGCATCAGCAACGGCTGCGTGCCGATGGGCGCGGTGTTCGCGAAGCAGTCGATCCACGACGCCTTCATGACCGGCCCCGAGCACCTGATCGAGTTTCCGCACGGCTACACCTACTCGTCGCACCCGCTGGCCTGCGCGGCCGCGCTCGGCACGCTCGACACTTACGCCGAGGAAGGCCTGCTGACCCGCGCCGCGAAGATGGCACCGGTGTTCGAGAACGCGCTGCATTCGCTGAAGGGTGTGCCGCACGTGATCGACGTGCGCAACATCGGGCTGGTCGGCGGCATCGAGCTCGAGCCGATCGCCGGGCAGCCGGGCAAGCGCGCGTTCGACGCTTTCCTCGAGTGCTGGGAGCGCGGCGTGCTGATCCGCACCACCGGCGACACGATCGCGCTGTCGCCGCCGCTGATCGTCGAGAGCGCGCACATCGACCAGATGGTCAGCACGATCGCCGACGTGCTGAAGAAGCACGCCTGAGCGATATGCTGTGAGGGTGGACACGCCCTCCTCCCTCCCGACCAGCGCCGCGGCAACGGCCGCAGCGCGCAAACCGATCGTGCTGGTGCCGGCCTGCAACCGGTTGCTCGGCACGCACTTGTTTCATGTGGCGGGCAAGAAGTACGTCGATGCGGTGCGGCTGGCCGGTTGCCAGCCCCTGATCGTGCCGACCGCGCTGCTGGACGAACTCGACGCGCTGCTCGACCTCGCCGACGGCGTGCTGCTGACCGGCTCGCAATCGAACGTGCACCCGCGTCACTTCGCCCAGGACGTGCACGACCCGGCGCTGCCGCTGGACGCCGACCGCGACGCCTGGACCCTGCCGCTGATTCCGCGCGCACTGGCACGTGGCATTCCGCTGTTCGCGATCTGCCGCGGTTTCCAGGAAACGAACGTCGCGCTCGGCGGCTCGCTGCACCAGGCGGTGCAGGAAGTGGCCGCGCATCAGGACCACCGCGCGCCCAAGGATGCGCCACCCGAACTGCAGTACGGCCTCGCACATGACGTGATCGTGCAGCCGGGCGGTGTGTTGGCCGGCGTGCTGAGCGAGGCACGCATCCGCGTCAACTCGGTCCACGGCCAAGGGGTGGACCGGCTTGCGAATGGCCTGAGGGTCGAGGCGATCGCGCCCGACGGCCTGATCGAGGCGTTCTCGGTCACCGATGCGCGTGGGTTCAACCTCGGTGTGCAATGGCATCCCGAGTGGCAGGCGGCGAGCAACCCCGTCTCGCTGCGCCTGTTCAAGGCTTTCGGCGCGGCCTGCGAGGCCTACCGCGACCGGCATCGCGTGCCACGGCGCGAGCCGGATCGATAGCGTCGGCGCCGGAAGGAGCCCCTCGCGCGAGCCCGGCTTCGTCATAGACGCAAGAATCGATTCCCGGTGCGAGCGCCAGGCCCGCACCCCAGCCCCAGGTGCCCCATGCAGGACAAGAGCAAGTTCACCTTCGCCGACCTCGAGCAGTGGCTCAACGAGCGGCGCGTCACCGAGATCGAATGCCTGGTGCCGGATCTGACGGGCGTGGCCCGCGGCAAGATCCTGCCGCGCGAGAAGTTCACCGAGGACCGCGGCATGCGCCTGCCCGAGGCGATCGTCGGCATCGGCGTGACCGGCAACTTCCCCGCCGACGGTCCGTACTACGACGTGATCCACCCGACCGACCGCGACATGCACCTGCGGCCCGATCCGAGCACCGTGCGCATCGTGCCCTGGGCCACCGACCCGACCGCGCAGGTGATCCACGACTGCTTCGACCGCGACGGCAACATGATCCCGTACGCGCCGCGCTCGGTGCTGCGCCGCATCTGCGACCTGTACGCGGCCGAGGGCTGGAACCCGGTGGTCGCGCCCGAGCTCGAGTTCTACCTGATCGAGCGCAACGCCGACCCGAACACGCCGCTGCGCCCGCCGGCGGGCCGCAGCGGCCGCGCCGAGACCTCGCGCCAGGCCTATTCGATCGACGCGGT
>JAYSLR010000459.1:0-16764 GCA_043725365.1 Rhizobacter sp.
CAAGGTCGGAGAATTCGTCGCCGGTGTGCGCTACCGGGCCTGGAACGCGGGCATGGCGCTGCACCCGACGATCGACATCCACTCGCCCTTGGTCATCGACCTGGTCGACACCTGGATGAACCGCTCGATGGGCGGCTGCCAGTACCACGTCGCGCACCCGGGCGGGCGCAGCTACGACACCTTCCCGGTCAACGCCTACGAGGCCGAGGCGCGGCGTCTCGCGCGCTTCTTCCGCACCGGCCACACGCCGGGCCACCTGGCGGCGCCGAAAGAGGAACGCAACCCGAACTTCCCGTTCACGCTGGACCTGCGCCGGGCCTGACTGGGCCTGACACTTGCATTCCCCTCGCGACAACGAGCGAGGGAGAGACATGCCTGACGGCGCGCGCGATCGGTCGCCCATTCACCGGTATCTGCAAGGCCTGCATGCGCGCTATGCGGGGCTGTGCGACGGCACGGTCGCGACCTACATCCCGGAACTCGCGAAGGTCGATCCCGAGCGCTTCGCGATCTGCCTGGCGACCACCGACGGCCACGTCTACGAGGTCGGCGACGCGCGGCTGCCGTTCACGATCCAGTCGATCTCCAAGCCGCTGACCTACGGCCTGGCGCTCGGCGACCGCGGGCTGGAGGAGGTGCTGCGCAAGGTCGGCGTCGAGCCCAGCGGCGACGCGTTCAACTCGATCAGCCTCGAGCCCGGCAGCGGCCGGCCGCTGACCCCGATGACCAACGCCGGCGCGATCGCGACCGCGTCGATGGTGTCGGGCCGCTCGCAGCAGGACAAGATCGACCGGCTGCTCGCGGTCTACTCGCTGTATGCGGGGCGCACGCTGGAGATCGACACCGAGGTCTTCGAGTCCGAGTGCGCCACCGGCCACCGCAACCGCGCGATCGGCCACATGCTGCGCAACTTCGACATCGTCGACGACCCGGACCCGGCGCTCGACCTGTACTTCCGCCAATGCTCGATCTCGGTGAACTGCCGCGACCTCAGCGTGATGGCCGCCACGCTCGCCAATGGCGGCATCAACCCGATCACCGGCGAACGCGCGGTCGACGCGGTGCATGTCGACCGCGTGCTCAGCGTGATGACGACCTGCGGCCTTTACGACGCGGCCGGCGAGTGGGTGTTCCGCGTCGGCATGCCGGCCAAGAGCGGCGTCGGCGGCGGCATCCTGGTGGTGCTGCCGGGCCAGCTCGGCATCGGCGTGTACTCGCCGCGCCTGGACGCGCAGGGCAACAGCGTGCGCGGGCTGGAGGTGTGCAAGGAGCTGTCGCGCGACCTCGACCTGCACTTCCTGCGCAGTGCGCGCTCGTCGCGTTCGGTGTTCCGGGGCCGCTACAGCCTGGCCGAGGTGCGCTCCAAGCGGCGCCGCCCCGAGGCCGAGCGCAACCTGCTGCGCGAGGCCGGCCGCGGCGTGCGCATCTACGAGCTGCAGGGCGACCTGCTGTTCGCGGCGATCGAGGCGGTGGTCAGCGAGATCGTCGAGCGCGCCGACGATCTCGCGATCGCGGTGCTGGATCTCAAGCGTGTCACGGCCGTCGGCGGCCCGGCCGCGCGCATCCTGTTCGACCTGATCGGCTCGATGCATGCGCGTGGGCAGCTGCTCGTGCTGGCCTCGTGCGAGAAGCACGGCCGGCTGCTGCGCTACCTCGACGAGCAGCGCCACAGCAGCGGCGCCGAATGGCGGCTGATGCGCCTGCCCGACCTCGACGGCGCGATCGAGTGGTGCGAGAACGAGCTGATCGCCGCGCACGACGGGCCCAGCGGCCCGCCGGTCGTCGCGCTGGCCGACAACGACCTGTGCCGTCACCTCGGGCCCGTCGAACTCGCCGTGCTCGAACCGCTGCTCGCGCACCGCCGCTACGCACCCGGCGAGTACATCGTCAGCCGCGGCGACCGCGCCGAGGCGCTGTTCCTGATCACGACCGGGCAGGTGACGGTGGCGCTGCCCTCGGTCGTCGGCGCGCCGAAGCGGCTGTCGACACTGGCGGCGGGCATGAGCTTCGGCGAACTGGCGCTCGTCGACGGCGGCACGCGCTCGGCCGACGTGATCGCCGGCAGCGAGGTCGAGTGCCGCGTGCTCGGCGCCGCGGCGCTCGAGCGCCTGGGCTCGAGCCATCCGCAGATCGAGATCGCCTTGCTGAAGAACATGCTGCGCAGCGCGCACGAGATCGTCGGCCGCCTGAGCCAGGAGGTCAGCGCGCTCGCCGGCTGAACGGCGGGCGCGGTGCCGAAACAACAGCCAATTCCCGCTGTGCCGCCCGGATCGCGCGGCCCCGCGTGCCCGACGGCGCCGGTGGCGCGCGTCGAGGCGACAATGCGGCCTGCCGACTGAACCCAACCCGATGCTCAGAGAGATCCTCGCCGACTACGCCGTCCCCGAGAGCCGCTTCGACGAGATGCTGGCGGCGCCGGGCATGCCGCGCGCGCACTGGGACACGTTCCTGCGCTGGCTGGCCGCGCGCGAGGGCCCCGAGATCGGCGACACGCTGTCGCTGATGGAGCGCGAGATCCGCGAGAACGGCATCACCTACAACGTCTATGCCGACCCGAAGGGGGCCGACCGGCCCTGGGAGGTCGACCCGCTGCCGCTGCTGCTGTCGGCCGCCGAATGGGAGGCGATCGAATCCGGAATCGCGCAGCGCGCCGAGCTGCTGAACCGCGTGCTCGCTGACATCTACGGCCCGCAGAAGCTGCTGCGCAGCGGCGCGATTCCCGCGCCGGTGGTGTTCGGCCACAGCGGCTTCCTGCACCCGGTCAAGGGCGTGCGTCCGGCCGGCGGCGTGCACCTGTTCCAGTACGCGGCCGACCTGGCGCGCTCGCCCGACGGCCACTGGTGGGTCGTCAGCGACCGCACGCAGGCGCCGTCGGGCGCGGGCTACGCGCTCGAGAACCGGCTCGTCGTCTCGCGCGTGTTCCCGCAGATGTTTGCCGACCTGAACGTGCAGCACCTCGCGTCGTTCTTCGCCGGCGTGCGCGACTCGCTGCTGCACTGGGCACCGCGCCCCGGCCCCGGGGAAGGACCGCCGCTGGCGGTGCTGCTGACACCGGGCCCGTACAACGAGACCTATTTCGAGCACGCGCTGCTGGCGCGCTACCTCGGCTTCCCGCTCGTCGAGGGCAGCGACCTGACGGTGCGCAGCGGCTGCGTCTGGATGAAGACGGTCGAGGGCCTGAAGCGCGTGCACGCGATCCTGCGGCGCCAGGACGACGACTACTGCGACCCGCTCGAGCTGCGCTCCGACTCCGCGCTCGGCGTCGCCGGCCTGACCGACTGCGCGCGCCGCGGCAGCGTCTTCGTCGGCAATGCGCTCGGCTCGGGCGTGATCGAGTCCGGCGCGCTGCTGGGCTACCTGCCGAAGTTGTCGCAGCAGCTGTTCGGCGAGCCGCTGAAGCTGCCGTCGGTCGCGACCTGGTGGCTGGGCGAGCCGGCCGCCTTCGACGACGCCTGGAAGCGCCTGGACAAGCTGCTGATCAAGCCGCTCGAACGCTCGGTGCGCGAGCCCGCGCTGTTCGGCGCCGACCTGACGCAGGACGAGCGCGTCCTGCTGCGCGCGAAGGTCGCCGCGCGGCCGCAGCGCTATGTCGCGCAGGAATGGGTGCATGTGTCGCAGGCACCGGTGCTGGAGCGCGGCGCCGGATCGTCGCTCGCGCACGGCGATTCGCTCGCGGCACGCGCGGTCGGGCTGCGCGTGTTCGCGGTCGCGACGCCGAACGGCTACCGCGTGATGCCGGGCGGCCTGACGCGCGTCGCGGTCGACGGCGATTCGCGCGTCATCGCGATGCAGCGCGGCGGGCGCTCGAAGGACACCTGGGTGCTGTCGGGAGCGCCGGTGAACGCGTCGTTCTCGCTGCTGTCGACGACCGTCAAGCCCGAGGACCTGGTCGGTGCGCGCGTCAACCTGCCGTCGCGCGCGGCCGAGAACCTGTTCTGGTACGGACGCTACGGGGAGCGCTGCGACTGCGCGCTGCGCACGCTGCGGGTCGCGATCGCGGGCGTGCTCGATCGCGCGGCCGAACCGGTCGACGGCGTCGCGCCGGCGATCGTGCTGGCGCAGCGGCTCGGGCTGATCGACGAGACCGACGATGCGAACGTCGCGCTTCTGCGCGCCGCGACCCACCCCGACGAGGCGCTCGCGAACCGGCTGCGCCAGCTGCAGCGTGCCGCGTTCAACCTGCGCGACCGGATGTCGGCCGACAACTGGCGCACGCTGAACCAGCTCGCCGCCGACCCGATCTTCCAGCGCGGCGCGGGGCTGCCGCTGGCGCTGAGCTGGCTCGACCGTGCGGTGACCTCGATGATGACGCTGTCGGGCTACGTGCTCGACGGCATGACCCGCAGCGTGGGCTGGCGCTTCCTGTCGATCGGGCGGCGCGTCGAGCGGCTCGCGAACCTGTGCACGAGCCTGCAGGTCGCGACCACCGACGGCGCCGCGCACGGCCTGGACTGGCTGCTCGAGCTCGCCGATTCGACCGGCACCTACCGCTCGCGCTACCTGGTCGCGCCCGAGTGGCTGCCGGTGCTCGACATGCTGCTGCGCGACGACACGAACCCGCGTTCGGTGGCGTTCCAGGTCAAGGGCCTCGCCGAGTACATCGCCAAGCTCGAGCTCAGCCATGGCCGCTTCGCCAGCGACGTGCTGGCGCCGGCCCAGGCCGCGCTGCGCGATCTCGCACCGGCCGACCTGCACCCGGAGAGCGAAGCCGTCGCGCAGGTGCTCGAGCAGCTGCGCAAGTGCGCCGGGGCGGTCTCCGACGAGCTGACGCTGAAGTTCTTCTCACACGCCGCGTCGCGCAGCGTGCTGTCGCTGGTCGCGTGAAGGCGATGCGATGAGTGTGCCGCAGCGATACACGGTTCAGCACGAGACGCGCTATGCGTACACCGCGCCGGTGTCGCAGTCGTGGCAGCTTGCGCGCCTGACGCCGCGCCTGCTGCCGTGGCAGCGGCTGCTCGCGTACTCGCTGGAGATCGAGCCGAAGGCCGACGAGCGCCGCGACGAGCTCGACAGCTTCGGCAACATGGTCACGCACTTCGGCCTGCACGGCGCGCACCGCATGCTGCGCGTGCGCATGGAGTGCCTGGTCGAGGTGAGCGAGCGGCCGGCGATCGATGCGGCGCCGGCGCCGATCGGGCAGCAGCAGATCCAGCTGCAGGGCGATGCGGGTGGTGCGGCGCCATCGCAGGCCCAGACGCTGGCGAATGCGCCGCTACCGCTCGCGTGGGAGGTGGTGCGCGAGGCGATCCGCCGCGAGCCGCAGCAGGACGACCTCGTGCCGGCCAGCATGAGCGAACCGACGCCGCTGGTGCCGCTGTCCGAGAGTGCGCGCCAGTACGCCGCCGCGTCGTTCGCGCGCGGCCGCCCGTGGCTCGAGGCGCTGACCGAACTGATGCAGCGCATCCACGCCGATTTCGAGTTCGAGCCGGGCGCGACCACGGTCGCCACCTCGGTCGACGAGGTGCTGTACCAGAGGCGCGGCGTGTGCCAGGACTTCGCGCACCTGATGCTCGCGTGCCTGCGCGGCCACGGCCTGCCGGCGCGCTACGTGTCGGGCTACCTGCTGACCGACCCGCCGCCGGGCATGGAGCGGCTGATGGGCGCGGACGCGTCGCACGCCTGGGTCGCGGCCTACTCGCCGCAGCACGGCTGGGTCGAGTTCGATCCGACCAACAACCAGCTCGCCGACCAGCGCTACATCACGCTGACCTGGGGCGCCGACTTCGCCGACGTGGTGCCGCTGCGCGGCGTCATCTTCGGCGGCGGCGAGCAGCGCATGGACGTCGAGGTCAGCGTCATCCCGGCCTAGGATGAAGTCGGTCACGGCAACTGTCCGAGGGCGGTGGGCACGGTCTGCTTGCGGCCCATGGGCGACTTTCGTTCATACGATGGGATGCCTCACAAACAGACGTTTCCGAAACCCGAATGATCGGAAAATTCCTGTCACTGGCACCGCTGAGTTCGGGCCATGGCGGCTCACGCCAGCGCGATTCCCGCCGTTGGCGGCAGAGCGGTCAGCGAGGTGATCACTTCCGCATGGCAAACTCCGCGCGCGCCACAAACCACCCCTCCTGCGCATGAGCACCTCAGAGATCTTCCTGATCGCGATGCTGATCATCTTCACGGTGCCGTTTCTGGTCTGGCGGCTGGGTCGCACCGAGTATTACGCGCCGCTCGTGGTGGTTCAGATCATCACCGGCATCCTGCTGGGCCCAGGCGTGCTCGGTACGCTGTTCCCCGACTACTACAGGTTCGTGTTCAGCAGCCCGGTCATCACCTCACTCAACGCGATCGCGCAGTGGGCCGTGATGCTCTTCGTATGGATCGCCGGCATCGAACTCGATCTGCGCAAGGCCTGGCAGCACCGGCGCGAAAGCGGTGTGGCGGCCGGTCTCGCGCTCGGCGTGCCGCTCCTCTTCGGTGGCATCGCGGCGAGCTTCATGCTGGCCTTCCCGGGTTGGATCGGGGCGAAGGCAATGACCTGGCAGTTCGTGCTCGGCATCGGCATGGCGTGCGCGGTGACGGCGCTGCCGATCCTCATCCTCTTCCTCGAGAAGCTGCAGATCCTTCGCCAGCCAATCGGCCAGCGCATCTTGCGCTACGCGAGCCTCGACGACATCCTGATCTGGGGCGTGCTCGCGTTGATCCTGATGGACTGGCAGCGCGTCGGCAAACAGGTCGCGTTCCTTGCGATCTTCGCTGTCTCGAGCGCAGCGTTCCGCTGGCTGATGGCGCGCACCCCGGAGCGCGACCGCTGGTATGCGGGCCTCATCTGGCTCGCGGCCTGCGGCCTCGGCGCCGACTGGTCTGGCCTGCACTACATGGTCGGCGCCTTCATTGCCGGCGCAGTGATGGATTCGGACTGGTTCGACCAGAAGCAGATGGACTGGCTGCGTCACAACGTGCTGCTCGTGGTGATGCCGGTGTTCTTCCTGAGCACGGGCCTGCGAACCAACTGGCAAGTGGGCGGTGCGGCGGTGTTCATCGCAGCGGCGGTGCTGCTCGTGGCATCGGTCAGCGGCAAGCTGATCGGCGTCGCGCTCGCCGGCAAGATCCTGAAGTGGCAGCCGGGCGAAGGGTCGCTGATCGGCTGGCTGCTGCAGACCAAGGCACTGATCATGATCATCTTCGCCAACGTGCTGCTCGACAAGGCGATCATCACCAACGAAGCCTTCACCGCGCTGCTCCTGATGGCTGTGGCGAGCACGATGCTCACGGTCCCGGTCGTCTCGCCGAAGCTCGCGCGGATGAAAGAAATCATCTTCCGCTCGAAGTGAAGATCAAGGACGGACGCGCCGATGCGACCACCGAAGTTGACTGTCTCGAATCGGAGAGGAGCCGCACGAATTTTCAGACGGCCATACCTAGCCACGGCGTCGCCTTCGAGGCTTCGAAGCAGTCATTCGTGCGGGACTGGGGTTGGTGATTCAAACTCCATTCTTCGTGCTCGCGCGGTAGCCACACACAGCATTCGGCGCGCTGCTTGTGGCCTTTGGCGTCGCGAGGGTGGCGCGGGTCTCCCTGGGGGCCCCTGGCGCTGGGCCACTTGCGCACTGTGATCGGTCGGCATGGTCAGTGCGCCTGGCAGCGAGCCGGATCGGGAAGCCATCCCCATAGCGTCCGATCGCACCCGGTAAGATGGCAGCGTGACCGACGACGTCCTCACTGCGCCACGCCCCGATCACTGGGATCCGACCCTGGCCGTCGAGGTCCAACGACTTGCCGACCAGTTGCTGCCGATCTTTTATGCCGACCTGAAGCGCGTGGCGCGCCGCGAGAGAGGTCGGGTGGGCGCCGGCATGACCCTGCAGACTACGGCATTGGTCCACGAGGCCTACCTGAAATTGCGCGGAAGTTCGGGCTGGAACGACGACACCCATTTCGTGCGTGCAGCGGCGCTCGCCATGCGCCATGCGCTGGTCGACCACGCGGTCGAGAAGCTCACCGCCAAGCGCGGCGCCGGTGCCGAGCACCTGCCGTTGACCGACGGCCTGGACGTGGCGACGGCGAGCGACGAAGCGCTGATCGCGCTGAACGACGCGCTCGAGTTGCTGTCCAAGCAGTCACTGCGACTGGCGCAAGTGGTCGAGTGCCGCTACTTTGCCGGCTACGACGAAGCGGCCACTGCCAAGGCGCTCGGCGTCTCCGAGCGCACCGTGCGGCGAGACTGGACGCTGGCGCGCGCCTGGCTGCTGCGTGAGCTGAGCAACACCTGACGCGCTTCGTGGCGGTCCGTCAGAGCGGTGCCGCCAGCGCGCGACGGGCGCGCAGCACCTGGGGGTGGTCGGGGCCCAACTGGGCCACGAGGTTGGTGGTGCCCTGATTCAGGATGTCGCCAGCACCCGCCGCCTTGCTTCGTTTGAGTGCCTCGCCCAGGCGCACCCGCGCCAGCGCCAGCTCCCAGCTCTGTGCCCAAAGCAGCTTTTGCCGAATCGCTACCGCCTCTTGCAGCGGCGCAACGGCCTGCGCGGCCTTGTCCTGTGCGAGCAGGGCCTCGCCGCTGCCGAGCAGGGCCTGTGCCATGAGGAGCTGGCCTGGCCGGCCGGCCTTGCGCAAGCGCTCGACGAGCGCATCGAACTGCTCCTGGGCGAGTTGCGCATGGCCGGCCTCGAGTTCGAGCCGCGCCTGGCTGATGCGCACGCGCAGCGTCAACATGCCCGACGCGCCGGAACGCTCGACAGCAAAGCCCAGGTTCTGCGCCGCCAGTTCACGCGCCTTGGCCAAGCCACCGGACAGCATCAGCGCTTCGGTCAGGAAGAGACGGTTCTGGACTCCCAAGGGGCTGCCCGCACCGACGAAGCGGGCGGTCATCTCGACCGCCGACTGCAGGACGGCCAGGGCCTCTGGCAACCGGTCCAGGGCGGTCAGCGCGGCACCGTAGAGCCCCATCGCCGAAGAGACCGCGGCGGAATCGCCGCCCAGCTCACGCTGCTGTTCGAAGGCAGTCTTCAGGAGTCCCTCGGCCTCGCGCAATCGGCCGACGCGCAGCGCCAACGTGCCGGTGTTACCGAGCACGATCAAGGCGTCGAGGTCATTGCTCTGGCCCAATTTCTCGTAGATCGCCAGATTGGCCCGATAGGCGTCGAGCGCCTCCTGCAGGCGGTTCGCGCCGGTGAGCGTGATGGCCAGCGAGTTGTAGAGGTTGGCCGTTTCTCGATGTACGGTGCCGGAGAACGCCGTGCGCTCGGCGATCGCGGTCTGGTAGGTGCGTATCGAGGCGTCGAGGTCGCCCTGGTTGCGCAGCAGCATCCCGCGGGCAAAGAGGGCCTCGAGATGTTGTTCGCGGTACTTGTCGGGACCGCTGGCCCATACGGCCTCGGCTTTGGGCAGCAACTCGGCGGCACGCGGCAGATGCCCACGCAGCACCTCGATGATGGCCAGCTTCTGCTGTGCCAAGGCCACCGACTCGCGGTCGGCCTCGGGGCCGGTGGCGGCCAGAAAGCCTTCAAGCAAGGGCGCCTGGCCTTCGATGTCTTCGAGCGCGCTGTACAGGTCGGACAGGGTCACCACCACCTTGCCCGCGAGTTGCGGGTCATCGCGGTACTCCTTCAACACGCGCTGCGCGCTGCGGTCGAGCATGGCCTTGGCCGTGACGGGTGCGCCGCTCTTCTGGGCGATCGAGCTGCGGAACAGGCCGATCAGGTGGTAGCGCACCGCCTCTTCGCGCGTCGCGGCGCGGCGTGCCGCGTCACGTTCGATCTCGGCGCGCCGGGCCTGCCAGGCAGTGCCGGCCAGGCCACCGGCCAGGCTGACGAAGATCAGCGCGCCCCCAGCCACGGCCCATCGGTGTCGACGCAGCGCGCGTCCGAGCAAATACCCGCGTGACCGCCCGCGTGCCGCCACCGGCTCGTTGTGCAGATGGCGCTCGATGTCGCGCCTGAGCGCATCGACGGTCGGGTAGCGGCCGGCGGCATCCTTGCGCAGGCAGGTCGCAACGATGGCGTCCAGATCGCCGGACAGGTCTCGCGCGGCGACTGGCGGTGACGGCGCAGCGGCGGCGGCACGGCTCATCGACGGGGCCTCTGCATGCACGATCAACTGCACCATGCGTGCGATCGGCATGGCCTCGCTGCGCCACGGTCGCTGCCCCGTCAGCAACTCGAACAGCAGCACACCAAGGGCATAGACGTCGGTGGCGGTCGTGATGGGCTGGCCGGTCAGTTGCTCGGGCGCAGCGTAGTCGGAGGTGTACGGCGCGCTGGTCTGGTCGGCGCCGGTCGGGCCGGCGCGATCGAGGCGCTTGGCCACACCGAAGTCGAGCAGCTTGACGCGTCCCTCGGGCGTGACGAGGATGTTGCCGGGCTTGAGGTCGCGGTGCACGATCAGGTTGCGGTGGGCGTACGACACCACGTCGCAGACCTGCTGCATCAACCCCAAGCGGTATGCCAGATCGGCCTGGCGCCGCTTGCAGTGTTCGGTGATCGTCTCGCCATCGACATACTCGACCACCGCATACAGCCGGCCGTCGTCGGCAACGCCGCCATCGAGCAGGCGCGCGATACCGGGATGATCGAGACTGGCCAGGATCTGGCGCTCGGCGTTAAAGCGTTCAACGTCGGGCGCAGCCTCGCGGTAGAGCAGCTTCAGCGCCACGGCCTGTTCGAATGCGCCATCGGCGCGCGTGGCGAAGTAGACCTCCCCGGCACCGCCGCGCCGGATCAGGACACCCAGGCTCCAGACGCCAATCCGAGTGCCGGGGTTCAAGGCCTGCAGCATCGGGCCGCTACTGGCAGTCGAGTCGGGTACGCGGTCGAGTTGGCTCTGATCCGTCTCGTGGGCCATGAGCAGCGAGCGCAATTCCTCGCGCATCGAGGGATCGCCGGCACAGGCCCGGTCGCAGAACGCTTCACGCCTGGCGACGGGCAGTTCCACCGCCTGGGCGAACAGGTTTTCGAGTGTCTGCCAGCGCGCTGCGTCCATGTCCCCTCCCGGTTCACGGCCCGAGCGGGGTTCGGGTCAATGCAAACCCGCGCCCAGGTCAGTCCCTTCCTGGTGCGCGGTGTTCGTCGTGGCGCAGGATAGCCGCTCGGAGGTCGGTCGGCGTCCCGAATCGAATCGGCGGCGCGATCACGGCAAGGTGACCACGAGGATCTGCCCCCCGCTCAGGATGACCAGTTGCTTCGGGCCGAGGACGGCGATGCCGCCGACGGTACTGACGGTCGGATTGACATTGCCCAGGACGACCGACGAGCCACCAGCGAGCAGCCCGGTATCGACACCACCGGCAGTGATCATCGACAGGCCGCCGAAGGTGGTGGCGTAGTAGATCGTGCCCGCGGAGTCGACGGCCAGCCGGTAGGCGCCGAGGCCGCCGGCCAAGGTCGTGACGGTGCTGCCGTCGGCCGAGATGCGGCGGATCGCGCCGCCGTCGGCCACGTACAGCGTTCCATCCGCGGCCGCCGCGATATCGCCCGGCGACACGAACCGCGCCGTGGCGCTCGGGCCGTCGACGCGGATCCCGCCCTGGTCGATGGCGCCCGCATAGGTGCTCACGTTGCCGGCAGCATCGATGCGCCGTACCGCGAGGTTGGCCGTGGCGAACAGGTCGCCGCCGGGGCCCCGGGTCAGGCCGAGCAGGCTGTTGAAGCGTGCTGTCGCTGCATTGCCATCGCTGCCGCCGAAGATGTCGGGCACGCCGGCAAGTACGGTCGTCGCGTTGTCGGTGCCGATCCGGCGCACGGCATAGCCGTCGATGAACCAGAGCACACCCGATGGGTCGCTGATGATCGATCTCGGCATGACCAGTTGCGCCGCGCTGCCCACCCCGTCGAGCGGTGGGTGGATCCCCTGGACCAGGCCGGACGCCAAGGTCACGACGCCGCTCGGGCTGATTCGCCGGACGGTTTTCGCCGTCGGGTCGGCGACGACGACGTCGCCGGACGGGTCCACCGTCACACCGGCGAAGCCGCTCGGGCTCATCGGCATCTGGGCCAGGGTGCCGATGCCGGTGGGCGTCACGCCAATGGCGTAGCTCGAGGCAATGGTGCGCACGTCGCCGCTCGCACTGACCGTGCGCAGCGCGGCAAAGTCGGCCAGCATGAAGCCGCCATTGGGCGCCCCGGTGACGCCGCCGGTGTCGCGAATGCGGGCCGCGCCCACGGGGCCGTCGGCGGTACCCGGGCCCAGGATGCGCGATCCGGTCAAGGTCGTGACCACCCGGGTCGTCAGGTCGATCTGGCGCAGCACACCGGCAGAGTCGTATGCCGTCAGCGTGTTGCCGCGCACGACCATCCCGCTCGGGCCGGCGATCGAAGCAGCGGTGCCGGTGCCGTCCACCGACGAGAACGCGCCGCTGCCCGCCAGGGTCTCTACCAAGCCGGCCCCATTGCCGCTGCGCAGGATGCGGCGAATGCGCTGGTTGCTCGAATCGGCAACCAGCACGTCGCCATTGGCAGCCACCGCCACGCCGTCCGGCCGGTTGAATTGCGCCGACGTGGCGGCGCCCTCGGCGAAGCCTGCCGTGCTGCCGGCGTAGGTGGTGACCACGCCCGCGGGGGTGACGCGCCGGATCAGGCTGTTGGCGTACTCGGCAACGTAGAGGTCGCCGTCGGGACCGATCGCCACACCCCAGGGCTGCGAGAACCTGGCCGCGCTGCCGGTGCCGTCGACAGCGCCGGCGTTGCCAGCCAGGCCCGCCAAGGTGGTCACGGTGCCGTCGAGCGCGATGCGCCGGATCGTGTGGTTGTTGGTGTCGGCCACGTACACGATGCCGGCGGCGTCCTGCGTGATGCCTTTCGGGTTGTCGAATCTTGCGGCCGTGCCCACGCCGTCGGCGGCGCCATTGCTGGGGCCGCCGGCCAAGGTGGTGACGGTCGAGAGATCGGCACTCAGGCGCTTGACCTGTTGGGCGGCGGTGAAGGTGAAGCTGCCGCTGGCGTCCTGGTCGATGGCATACGTCTGGAAGACCTCGGCCTGGTCACGCAGTCCGACGATGGGCAGCAGACTCAGCGTGACGGCGCTGGGCGCTGCGACGGTGAGCGTCGCCGCGTTGCTGGTGGTGGCGCTCTGGCCGCTGCAGCTCAGGTTGGCGCGGAACTGGGCCCCGCTGTCGCCGATCGCCGTCGCCAGGCTGTAGGCGGTGGCGCTGGCCGACGTGATGTCCGCCCAGGTCAGGCCCGCCCCCGAACCCTGGCTGCGCTGCCATTGCACGGTCAAGGTCCCCGCACCGCAAGTGGCCGCGACATCGAACGTCGCCTGGGTGCCGGCAACGACAGCGATGCTGGCCGGTTGCTGGGTGATCGTCAGGACCGGCGCACTCGCCAGCACGGTCAGCGTGGCGGCATTGCTGGTGGCAGAGCCGGCCGCATTGGTGACGACGGCGCGAAACGTGGCGCCCGTGTCGCCCAGCACCGTTGCCGGCAGCGTGTAGGTGGTGCCATTGGCGCCGCTGATGTCGACGCCCCCGCGCTGCCACTGGTAGCTCAGCGGAGCCGTGCCGGTGGCGCCGACCGTGAAGCTGGCAGCCTGGCCCGCGGTCACACTGATGTCAGCCGGCTGTGGCGTGATGGTGGGCGGTGTCGCCTGCGCTCTGGTCTCCGGGGGTGGCGGTGCGTCGGCGCTGCCGCCGCAGGCGGCCAGCGCCAGGCAGACCAGGGACGGCGTCAAGACGCGCAGGGCACGAGACACAAGTCGGTGAAGGCTGAAGAGGGCGTTCATGGTGTTGGGTCCGGTTCAGAAGGAGAACTGGGCTGCCAGCCCGAACATGCGCACAGGGCCACGCGTGGTGTGGACCTTGAATCGAGTCAGGTCGACATCGAGCCCGAGGCGAAGCGCGGGCGTCACCGCATAGGCGACGCCGAGGCCGACCAGCGGCTGGACCGTGGATTGGCTGACACTGCCCCATACCGGGTTGATGTAGTCGAACCGGGTGCGCACACTGGCCAGGCCGACGTGGCCTCGCAGGCTCCACAGAGGCGAGAGTTCCCAGCGATAACCCGCGCTGAGCCCCACGCCGCTGACCTTGAACGTGCCCCCGAATTCAGTGCCCAGCGGTGTGGTGTCGCCACCCTTGAAACGGCCGGCATCGAACAGCGAGAGCTGGACGTCGAAGGGCCCGCTCAGTCGGTAGGCCGCAGTGGCTTTGACGTGCGTGCTGCGATGGTCGCAAGGCGCCGAGGCCACGCAATCGACACGGCCGGTGTCGAGGCCTGCACTCAACCCGATGTCGACATCCGCCGCGACCGCGGCGCCGCCCACCATCAGCGACGCGGCGGCAAGCCCCCAGCGCATTCCATTGCGAGGTTGCAGCGGCGCGACGAGAGGCGATGGGGAACAGGTCATGGCAGCTCCGTGGACAGGTTGGCGCGCCACTGCAGATCGCGATGGCGCCGTGCACCCTTAAGAACGGGAGGCGCGCCTGAAAGCGGCCATCTCCAGCGAACTATTTGTTTGCGGGCCGGTTCGGCGTGTCGCGGCGGTCGCTCCTGCCCGCTCGGCGGCCGCAGGCGTTCCCGGCGGGGGAGACCCGCACCCACGCAATGCCGAAGTCCTGACCTGCTACACCGCCCTTGAATCAGAACGTCGTCGCCGAAGCCGGGCAGCGCGCGACGTTCGGCACGCTGCTGGTCAGCGAGCGCGGGACCAAGGTCGGCATACCCATCTGCGCGTCATAGGCGACCACCAGAATGGGGCCCTCGGTGGCAATGCTTGCCGGATGCACTTCCAGTTGCGCCACGCGCCTGCAAGGGCCTCCAGGGATGACCGGGTTGCCTGGAACGAAGAAGCCGACCGCGGTGCCGAGCCGGGTGTCGCCGGCAATGTCGAACTGCACGTTGCCAGCCGGAAAGACCGGATTGCCGGGTACCGCGGTCACACCGAACGCCGCACTGCCCGCCTTCTCCCTCGCCCGGGGGAGGCCGCGGAGGGCCCTCGTTTTCCGGCGCCGCCTCCGCCCTCGCGGGGATGTTCGCAAGGCGTGCCGGCGCCAACACTCTGTCCCATCGAACGTCATCGAAGGGAGAGAGAAATGAGCTACTTCCACTTCAGCCTGCGCAGCCTCATTGCCGCGCCCGCGGCACGCGGCGCGGCTTGGCGGCGCAGCCTGGCCGAGCTGCCGGCATGCGACGAGGCGGAACTCACCAAGGGCCCGGGCTGGTTCGATTCGAGCTGGGACCTGGTGCGCGGCCTCGAGGTCCGCGAAGGGCTGCCCGGCGACGCACAGCTGCACGAGTGGCTGGAGGTCTGGCTGCGCGATGACCGCGCCTTGGCGGGAGCGCCCCGGCCGGCGCGAAACCCCGGTGCGCTGCGCGTGTCGCCGCCGGTGGTCGCGGGGCCCCCCGACGCCTTCGACGCGTTCGGGATCGAGGGCCTCGCGCTCGCGTGACGGCGCGCGCTCAGTGCGCGTTCAGCGCGCGCTGCGCTCGAGCTCGGCCGCGACCGCCTCGCCGAGCTCGATCACCGCGAGCGCGTAGTAGCTCGACCAGTTGTAGCGCGTCACCGCGTAGAAGTTGCTCGTGCCCGCGACATAGCTCGGCGCCGCGTCGCCGTTCTGCAGCTCGACCAGCGCGAGCTTGCCGACACCGCCCGCGTCGGCCAGGCGCACATCGGCGGCGAAGGCCGCGGCGTCGAGCTGCGCGCCGCGCTCGGCGAACTCGGCGAGCGTGAAGCTGGGCAGGATGTCGGGCGCGAGCAGGATCGCGCGGTCGCTGGTCG
Organism: Rhizobacter sp.; assembly: GCA_043725365.1. Classification (GTDB taxonomy): domain Bacteria; phylum Pseudomonadota; class Gammaproteobacteria; order Burkholderiales; family Burkholderiaceae_C; genus LMDS01. The sequence continues at coordinate 15,652 of JAYSLR010000459.1, forward strand.
CCACCGGCACCTCGACCGCGAAGCGCGTCGGCAGGCCGCGCCGCCAGCCGGACTCGGCGAGGTGGTGCGCGACGCTGCCGATCACGTCGGCCGGGTCGCCGCGCAGGTCGATGTGGCCGTCGCCGTCGAGGTCGACCGCATACTTGTTGAAGCTCGACGGCATGAACTGCGGCATGCCCATCGCGCCGGCGAAGCTGCCCTTGGGCGCCAGCGGGTCCAGGCCTTCGCTGCGGCACATCACGAAGAAGCTCTCGAGCTCGTCGCGGAAGAAGGCGCTGCGGTCCTTGCGGCCGGTGGGAAAATCGAACGCCAGCGTCGCGAGCGCATCGACGACGCGGAAGTTGCCCATCTGCTGGCCGTAGATCGTCTCGACGCCGACGATGCCCACGACGATCTCGGGCGGCACGCCGTAGCGTTCCTCGGCGAGCTTCAGCCACTTCTCGTTGGCGCGCCAGAACGCGGCGCCGGCGCGCACGCGCGTCGCATCGATGAAGCGGCTGCGGTACGCGGCCCAGTTCTTCGCGGTGCCGGCCGGTGGCGGCATGACGAACTTCGTGACCGTCGGGATGAATCGTGCCTGCTGCAGCGCGGCCTGCACCCAGGCGGTGTCGAGCCCGCGGCGTTCGGCGATCTCGGCGCCGAAGCGCATCACGTCGTCGCGCGCGCCGTAAGTGACGATGTCGGGGGCGTCGTCGGGTCGGATCACCTCGGGGGCGGCCTTCTTGCGGCGCGCCTGCGCGTCCGCGCAGACGCTCAGCAGCGCGATCGACATCAGGCTCAGCGCGAGCGCGCGCAGCAGCGGGAACAGGGTTCGCATCGGTCGATTATCGGGGCGCCGATCCAGCCCCTCGGCCTCAACCGCTGCCGTGGCGCAGTGCCCGCGCGCCGGCGACGAAGCGGCGCGTCAGCGCCGCATCCGGCCGTGCACGAGTGACGCGGCTGTAGCGCTGCCGCTCGAGCGCACCGAGCAGCTCGGCGAGCGGCTCGCCGGCCGCGCCGAAGCGGGCCCGCACGCGCTGCGCCAGCGCGCGCGGCGGCTCGTGCGCTGCGGCGTGCAGCCCGGCGCGCTGTAATGCCGCGCGCAGCCGGTCCATCTGACGCGTCCAGGGGTCG
>JAYSLR010000460.1:0-5046 GCA_043725365.1 Rhizobacter sp.
GTACGGCCCGACCCGCTGCACGCCCATGTGATGCACCCGCGTCGCGTCCACCGTCCCGTAGTACAGCCGCGTCAGGTCGCCCGGCTGGTCACTGGATTCCTCCAACCCGTGCGTACCGACCGCCGAGGCGAAGGCGTCCGCCGCCGTCGGCGAGACGACGTTGAAACCGGACTCGCCTGCTTGCGCCTGCGTGAAGGTCGGCGTCACATCCTGCTCAATCGAGACCGCCTGCACCCCCGTCGTCACACCGAACTGGTCAGGCTGCCCCGCCAGCCGGAAGGTGCGGTCGATCGTCACCTTGGTCGTCGAGCCGACCGGGTAGAAGCTGCCAGTGATCCGAATATCGCGCCACTCGGCCGTCGTCATTTAACCCACCTGTCCGCGACGGCCGGTGTAGCTGCTCGTCGGCCCGTCATAGCTCCGCCACAGCGCCGTGTTCAGCCGCACCTGCTGCCTGCCCCGCTTGATCGCCATCAGTTGCTTATCCAGCTCCTGCACCTGATAGGCGTGGTTTGCCTGATCGCCCGCCAGTTGCGACGAGGCGAGCATCTCGTGCAGGAAACGCTTCGGCGCGAGGTCGAGGTAGGCGTCCTCCAGTGGGACGATCGTCGTTTCCAGCAGCGGTAGTTGCGCCGTGCGGAAATACCAGAAGCGACAGATCACCGGCAGCGCGCCGACCGCAAGGCCCGGCTGGAGTACATTGACTTGCAAGACGCCACCAACAATCGCCGTCGGCGTCACCACCAGCGGGCCGAGCGCCACGCCGGGCAGGATCGACTGAAACCCCCGGTTCCATCCCTTGCTCAAACTACCGCCGAGCGCGGTCAGCCCCGTCACGGCAGCAGTCAACTTGGCCTGCACCAGCGCCGTCGTGTTGTCGAGGATGGGATCAATCGCCGCCGTCGTGTGGCCGTTATACGAGACCGTGTACGTCCCGCCCAGAATCGGCCCCGTCGTCGCCAGTTGCCACGCCGCACGCTGCGTGTCGCAGGGAATCGGCAGCTGGAAATTCAAGCACTCAACGGCGGCGTTGACCGAGCCGTCCACATCGACGCCCGGCTCCATCTGATCCCACTGCGGCCGGTACGACTGCACGCGGTCATACCCAAGCAGGTTCTGCGGGATGTGCTGCTTGAAGGGCGCGAGCGGGATAATGCCCCGCCCGGCAATCGCGTACCGGCGACTGTCCCAGTTGTTGACGAACGGCGTGCCAACGAGATCCTGAAAGACTTCTTCGCGAAAGTTATAGAAGGGCGCGTGATCGACCGCCTTGCGCAACGCGAGACGGGCCAGTGGGCCGAATTTCTCCGACCGCACCGACCCGCCCACCGTGACAAGGAGGTCGGCGACGATCCCTGCGGATGTCTTACTCGGCACCGACCACCCCTATCTTACTGATACGCCGCGATCTCATTGCCCAGGTAGATCGACGCCGCGCCGAAGTTGGCGCCCGCGTTGACCGTGTTATCCGTCGCCATCCACTCACGCGACTGCGTGCAGCGCGCCGCCTTGAACTGCGTCGTCACCAACTGTGTGAAGTTGAGCGTCGTGCCTTCCGGCACGGCAAGGAACGGGAGCGTCGGCGAACCAGCGCCGTTGTCCGCAGCATCCTTGAGCGCGATCGCCAGTGTCTTCGTCGCATCTGTGGTCGTACCCGGCACCTTGGCGATCAGCCACATGCCGTTGCGCGCAAAGCCGTTCGGGTAGCCACGCACCGGCAGACTGTTCCCCACCCCGGCCAGCTCGCTCACGGCGCCAATCGCACCGGTCGTCTGTCCACGTCGGAAATAAAGTTTCGCATCACCCGCCACTGTTCATCTCCCGGTGGATGGCCGCTGGTCTGGCGACCATCCTGAAAAAACCGCTCGTCACTTCAACGTACCTTGATGTTGTACACTTCACCGATCCCGTTCGCCGCCTTGCAGCGGAAACCGAACGTCCAGTCAAACATCGTCCGCAGCACGCGTGTGCCACTGACCCGCCCAACATCATCGACACTCATCGGCTCCACCTGGAGCCCCTCGACATAGCCGTGGCCGAACTTCGCAAACACCATGTTCATGAAGTTACCGCCGGTGTTCAAAACACCGAGCGCGTCCTGATAGCCGAGGATCTTGTTCGCCGCGAGGTCGCTATCCAGGTCATAGACTTTCTGGCCAACGAGCGTGATCTCGTAGCCGTGGATCGTCTCGACCATCCGGTCATAGTTGTCCTTGACAATCGCGAACCCGCCGGAACGCCGGAGGATGTCACCCCACGCCGAGTAGAGCACGATGTCCATGAACACGCGACCACCGATCTTGTTGCCGGTCTGTCGCTTACCCTTGTCCAAACGCGCCACCGTCTCATCGACCGTCCGCAGGAGCTTGTACCCGTCGGAGGCAAGGAAACCGCCCGGCGACACATCAGCGCCGTTGGCATTGCGCCGCAGGCTCGGATCGTATCCCTTGGCCCGTCCCGCGCGAATACGCGTGATGATGCCCGTCGGCTCGAAGACATCGTTCCCCAGCTCATCCACATCCACGGTGACGTTTTCATCACCCCAGAAGAACGAGTTGGTCACGAGCTGCCCCAGCCCCTCGACCATCGCATCCGTTTCCTCGGCGCGGATATTGCCAACCAGGTTCTTGTCCTTCAACAGACGGTAGTCCACGTCGATGTCCGCCGACAGGTAGTAGAGCGTTTCGCTCGACTCCTTGAGGCCGGACTTGACCTTGGGCGCGCCCGCATTCGGGTTCGTGTAACGCGGTTTCGCAAACGGGCCATCCCGCCGGAGCCAGCGCACCTTCGTGGTGTTGATGCTGTTCCAGTTGAGGATATCGATCGCATTCGCATGGTGCGCGAAGCTCATCACGATGCCCTTTTCGAGCGGTGTCGCGTTGGCCTGGCGCTCCATGTCCATCAGGTTCAGCACCTGATCTGTGGCGAACGGCACGGTCGTACTCCTTTATTCTCGAATGCGCCTAGCGATACGCCGCAGACAATGCGTCCATCGGCGAGGCATAGCGCGGTACTTCAATCCCCGTGGTGCTTGGTGCAGTCAGTGAGGTCGCGGGCACTATCCCCGACTTTGCCGTCTTCGCCACCGAAGTTTTCAAGGCTTCGGCGGTTGCCCGGACTTTCGCGAAACCGATGCGGTACGCCTCAGCGGTCGCGGCGGTACGCTCCGCGATGTCCGGGATCGCCCGACCATCCGGCCCAGCGATCACCGCGTTGTAGGAGCGAGCAACGAGTCGTTGCGCCGCAGGGTCGGAACGGATCGCCCGGTCGAGTGCGGCCCGCACGTCGAAACCAGGAATCACACCAATCTCGGTGACGAGATCATATGCACGGTCGCCGAAGACCTTTTGGGTCGCATTCGACGACGCGGCAGTGCGCATCACATCCGCCTCAGCCTGTCGCGCTTCCGTGGCAGCGAGTTCCGTGGCCGCGAATTTGCGGGTCGCAAACTCGACGGCGCTCTCGCCTTCCCTGCGGGTATACGCCTCCACGAGCATCTGCGGCGTCACGTCTTCCGACTGCGACCGCAAATAGACCTCGTTCCGCCAGTTGACAAGCGTCGTGTGCTCCTGTCGCAGCTTCTCAAGCTCGGACACCGATTCCGCGAGACGACGATCGGCGGCGGCTTGGCCAGCCGTCGCGCGTCCCGTCGCCTCGTTCAGTACCCGCTGGTATTCCGCTTCGTCCGCAAAAACACGGAACGGCTCAGGGACGCCTTCCGTCTCAGACTCCACCACGGCGTGCTCCACCGCCGAGTCCGTCGAAGCAGGAGCCGCCGTCGCCGTCGTCGGTGTGCCCACCGCACTGGCGTCAAGCGCTTGCTGCGCGCCGTCCTCGTTGGCTGCGGTTTCACTTTTCGCCGCGCTCTCGTCCTCGATTGGGGTGTCACCGTACGCGTCAGCAAGGTATGCCACCGCCCCGCCACCGTGCGGCGATCCCCCGTTTTCAGAACCGTCCATTGCCATTGCCACCTCCTTGCAAAAGGATAGTGGCTTACACAAAGAATGTCAAGGGGGTTTTGGAAAGTTATTTATGCAAAGTCGCTTTGGTAACGAATTTCTGCGCGGCTGCGAAGGTGTGCGGCGCGCTGGACGTGCCCGTGCCCTTGCGGACAACGAATTTGTTCTTCACTTTTGGTGCGTGGAACTTCGGCACCCGCTTGTGGCCCATCCCACTGCCACCATGCCCGCCGGGAGACATCCCATGGTTAATGCCCGGCGCGACCTGCCCAAACTCGTCCAGCCCGCCATAGACCGCCGGGTCATTCGCTTTGTTGTACAGCCCCGGCGTCGCATGCAGGACATTTGGGTCGAGTGCCGCCCCGCGCGTGCCGTACGCGCCGCCGGGGATCAGGTCGGTCGGCCCGCCCGTGCCACCCGTCAGATGAAGCCCCGACTCCCCGCCGGGTAGTTTCGCCTGCGATCCCAGCTGCCCCTTATCCATCCGGTTCCGCTGGCCGACCAGCTCCTGCGCCCGCGCGAACGCCGCCTCAAACAACGCCGGGTCGCCGCCCTTCGCCGGGATACCCATATCCTTGAGTGTCGCCTTTTCCCAGCTCGGCAGGCTGCTGTAGTAGCGGTCGAAGTCGATCTCCGGCGAATGCTTGTTGAAGTCGCGCAGAAAGTCCTGCGGCTCCAACCTGCCCTTGCCCGTCACGGCGCCGAGATTACTCAGCGCATCACCCTGCCACTGCGTCATATCCCGATAGTGCGCCTCGCCCGCCGCCCGCGCCTTTTCCATCGCCGCCGCGCGGTTCGCCGCGTCCTGCTCAGGGGTGAAGTCCACCCAGCCATGATGCACGTTCCCGCTCGCGTCCGTCCATTCCTTGCCGCCCGTGCCACGAGGCTTCGCGCCGCCACCGTCCTTCAGCGCCGCTACCGCATCCGTCGCCGACGGCTTCTGTCCCAACGCCGCGCGCATCTGATTGGCAACCGTCAGCGGATCAGCCCCGGTCGTCCCGGCAATCTCCCGAAGGCCCGCGTTGTAGGCGTTCTTTGCCGCGTTGTACTCGTCCTTGTGGGCGAGATACCACTCCTTGCCCGCCGG
>JAYSLR010000461.1:0-11859 GCA_043725365.1 Rhizobacter sp.
GCCGGGGCGATGCCGAGCTCGGCCAGCCCGGGCAGGCGACCGCTCGCGACGTTCGGCACGCGCATCGATGCGAGGTTGTCGCGCGACATCAGCGGCGTGCCGGGCAGCAGTTCCATGGCACCGGCCTGCAGCACGCCGAGTGCGTCGGGCAGGCCGATCACGCGCCGCGGATGCCCGGCCCAGCGCCCCGCCGCCTGCACCAGCTGCCGCAGCGTGAAGACCTGCGGCCCGGCGCATTCGAAGATGCGGCCGATCGTCGTGTCGTCGTCGAGGCAGCGCACAACCGCGGCCGCCACGTCCTGCACCCAGACCGGCTGGAAGCGGGAGCGCGCGCCCGCCAGCGGCAGCACCGGGAACACCGCCTGCAGCCGGGCGAACAGGTTCAGGAAGCGGTCGTGCGCGCCGAAGATCACCGACGGCCGCAGGATCGTCAGGTCGAGCCCGGCGCCGGTCAGCACCGCCTCGCCGGCGGTCTTCGAACGCAGGTGGCGGCTCGGCGCCTGCGGCCCGACGCCCAGCGCGCTGACATGCACGACGCGCTTCACGCCGCTCGCCGCACAGGCGCGCGCGAGCGTGCGCGGCAGCGCCACATGGGCGCGCTCGAAGGCTGCGTCGCTGCCGTGCAGGATCGCGACCAGGTTGACGACCGCGTCGCAGCCGCGCAGCAGGCCGGCGAGCTGCGCCTCGTCGTGCACATCCGCCTGCACGAGCAGGATCGTCGGCAGCAGCTGCAGGTGCTTCGCACGTTCCGGCCGGCGACTCGGCACGACGATGCGTGCGCCGCCGCCACCGCAGCGCTCGACCAGCAGACCGCACACGCTGCGGCCGACGAAGCCGGTGCCGCCGAGGATCAGGAGGTTGTCGTTCATCGCCGCGCGCCCGATCCGGCGCAGGGTCCGGACTTGCCGGAATCATGCATCAGCCCGCCCTCGACCGATCGGCTCGAGCGTCGTCATCCGGGGCCAATCCGGATGTGTTGGACAATCAGGGGCTTCACCACTCGAAACATCCCATGACCGGATCCGATCACCCGAACCTGCCGCAAGGCTATGTGCAACTCACCGAAGGCCGCGTCCGCACCACCGACCTCGTCTTCGGCAAGAGCTCGAGCGGCTGGAGCGAACCGCATGCCTTCGCGGTCGGCCGCGCCGTCGGCGAAGACGGCACCCGGGTCGCGCGCCGCGTGCCGCTCGAGTCCAAGGGCCGCAGTCGCAACTGAGGCACGCCCCCGAACGCGGGGTTGACCGGCGATCCGGGCTCCGGGACGATGGATGTCATGCCGACCCGCCGGACGATGCCATGAACACCCCCTCGCCGCGCCCCTCCGCCCCGACGCCACGCAGCACCGAGATCGACGATCTGCAGATTCGCCGCTGGCTCGCGCTGCGGCGCGAACTGGCCGAGTTGCACGCGCGGCTCGAGTATCTGAAGCTGATGGCCAGCCTCGGCGTCGCGCGTTGAGCGGCGGCCGGGCTTGCCGCCTGGCCGGCCCCACGCTCAAGGGCGGATGTACGCGTAGCCCTGCTGCTGCTTCTTCATCAGTTCGACGACACCGGCCGGCACGTAGCCGATGGTCGGCAGCATGTCGGCAACGACGAGCTTCTGACCCCTCATCGTGTTCTCGCAGGCGACGATCTTGACGCCGCCTTTCACGGCGGCTGCGATCCGCGCGGCGACTGGTGAATCGCCCTTGAGCATGCCGATGCCCGGCCCGTAGGCCACGATCTCGAGATCGACGTCGTCGCTGCCGAGGTCGTCCTGCAGGTTCTTCGCGTTGTTCAGCGCGAGATTCCATTTCTGCGGGTCACCGTCGCTGACCTGGAACACGACCTTGTTCTTCGCAGCGTGGCTCTGCGCGAGTGCGGCCGCGGGGACCAGCGCCGCCAGGGTGGCGGCGCCCGTGATCGAGAAGGCGCTTCTGCGTGTGAGCTGGGACATGATGTTTCTCCGTTGATGTGAGTGGGCAAGCCCTGGCGAGCGGCGCAGGCGGGGCGTGCCGCCCCGCCGCGTATCAGACCACGGTTCAATCTACTTCGGCTGTTCGCTGCCGTAGGTCTTGGCGAGGTAGTCGACGATCGCGGGCATGTCCGCATCGTCGATCGGCGCCTTGAAGACCAGCTTCATGCGCTTGACCATCGCGTCCCAGTAGGGGCGCGGCGCGGTCGGCGGCTGGTACAGCATGTACTCCGCCGAGTGGCAGGCGACGCAGTTGGTCTGCGCCTTGGCGTAACCCGGCAAGGCGCTGGGCTTGAGCTGCATGCCGTCGGGCGGCAGCTCGATCGACTTGGGCACGGCCGGGCCGGTCACGACCAGCGCGAGGGCGGCGCAGGCCGCGGCGACGATGGGCTTGATGTTCATGTTGGCATCCTTCAGGCGGCGACGACCTTGACCGACTCGACCACGTTGCGCATGTAGCCGCCGGGGTTCCACAGCGCCTGCATCGGCTGGCTCGCGCCGGCCCGGTTGAACGCGCGCACGCGCAGGTCGTGGCTGCCGGCGTCGGGCGTGAAGGCGAACGTGAACTCGCGGAACGAGTAGCGGCCGATGTCCTCGCCCAGCCGCGCCTCGCGCCAGGTCTGGCCGGCGTCGGACGACCAGGCGACCTCGCGGATCCCCTGGCCGCCGTCGAACGAGATGCCGCGCACCACGGTCTGCTGGCCGGCCCGCACGCGCGCGCCGTCGCGCAGCGAGGTGATGAACGAGCGCACGTCGAAGCGGCCGATCGGCCGCGTCGCCTTCGGCGCCGTGCCGGGCTCGATGCAGGCGCAGTCGTTGTCGGGGATGCGGTAGGCCGGGTTCATCCAGAAGCCGTCGAAGACCGAGTCGATCACCTCGATCGCCGACAGGTGCTTGACCCAGTAGGTGCCGTAGTAACCCGGCACCACCAGGCGGACCGGGTAGCCGTTGAGCATCGGCAGATCGGCGCCGTTCATCTGGTAGGCGAGCATGACCTCGCCATCCATCGCGTGCGGCACCTCGAGCGCCTTCACGAAATCGCCGCCGCCGAAGACGCCCACGTCCAGGCCGTCGAACGTGACCTGACGCGCGCTGTTCTTCAGCTCGGCGCGCGCCAGCACATCCTTCAGCGGCACGCCGAGCCAGCGCGCGTTGCCCATCGCACCGTTCGTCAGCTGCCCGCCGGTGACGCGCGGCGTGAACAGGCCGCGGCTGTTGCCGGAGCACTGGTTCACCGCGATCACCTCGACCGGCTTGAACTGGGTCTTCAGCTGCGCCATCGTCAGCTCGAAGGGCTTGCCCGCGGCGTTGCCGCCGATCTTGATGACGTGCTTGTCGGCGTCGACCGAGGTCGGGATCCCGGCGTTGTGATAGCGCACGAAGAACGCGTCGTTGGGCGTGATCAGGCCGTCGTTGAAGACCTCGAACGGCGTCTCGAGCTGCGGTGGCCGCGAGGTCAGCACGATCAGCGGCCGCTTCTCCGGGAAGGCGACGATGTTGCGCCGGCCGTTGGCGATCGGCAACTCGACCGTCGCCGCCTGCGCGAACGCGGATCGGCCGAGCGTCCCGAGGCCGGCGGCCGCGAGGGCCCCCGCGCCCCCGGCGAGAAGGCGGCGTCGAAGCAGATGGGTCTTGTCGCGCATTCGGGTCTCCTGAGTTGTGGTGGTGGTGGCGGGAAACGGGGGCAGGGTCAACCGGTCTTCAGCAGGTGTTCGGTCTCGACCAGCGCGCGGGCGTTGTCGCCGAGCAGCAGGATCGTCCGGCCGGGCACGATCTCGGCGAAGCGCCAGTAGCGGCCGAGCCACTGGCCGTGCCCGGCCGGCGGCTCGGGCAGCGGCCGGTCGAACGCGAGGATGGTCACGATGCCGCCGCCCTTCTCGAGGAACGTGGTCACGTGATAGGCCATGTGGCCGTCGATGTCGCAGGGGCGTTGCAGCTGCAGCAGGCCCGGCAAGTGGGCGCCGTCGGGCAGGCCCACGGCGCGCAGCAGCGGCGCCTTGTCGGGCTGGAAGTCGCCGCGCAGCGTGGCCTCGCGCTCTTCGTGGACGAGCGCATCGCGCACCAGGGGTGGCGGGTAGACGCTGTCGACAAACGCCCCCACCCCGAGCGCCAACGCCAGCGCCGCGGCGCTCACGCCGGCCGCCGTGCGGCGCCACGGCACGCGGCGGTAGAGCCCGCGCGGCGCGTCCGGCGCGTCGGTGGCCTCCTTCAGTGCCGCGGCCAGCTCGAAGTCGGCGTGCTCCCACCGCAGGCGCTGGTTGGAATCGACATCGTGAGGGGTCGTCATGCGCGGGTCGGGAAAGGGAAGGTCATTCATCGCGACCACCACGGGTTGCGGACTGCGGGAAGTCGAGCACCTGCGCCGAGGGTTCGGTGGGCACGCTCGCGGGTTGCATGTGCAGGCGCAGCGCCTCGCGCGCGCGGCTCAGGCGCGACAGCACCGTGCCCGGTGCGACGTCGAGCGCCAGCGCCATCTCGGCCACCGGCATGTCCTCGAAATAGAACAGCGTCAACGCCTCGCGGTGGATCGCCGGCAGCGCCTGCAGCGCGGCGAAGATGTCCATGCGCTGCTCGATCGCGCCGACCGTGTCCTTGCCGATGCGCTCGTCCAGCACCTCGTCGTAGGGGTCGAAACCGGGCGCGGAGGCCGGCGCGATGTTGCGCAGCGCCTCGCGCCGCAGGATCCGGAACAGCCAGGGGCGCGCCAGCGCGCGGTCACGCAACTGGTCCATGTGGCGCCACGCCAGTTCGAAGCAGTCCTGCACCACTTCTTCGGCGGCCGCACGGTTGCCGGTCAGTGCCCATGCGCTCCGGAACAGGAAGCGGTAATGGTCACGAACCCAGGTGTTGTAGAGGCGTTCTCGGGATCCGAACATGGAAGTTGCGACTGTTGCAGCAAGAGAGGGGTGCGCGCGCTCCGCCATTCCATGCCGTGACCCCGAACAAACCCTAGCCGGGAGGCCCGGGCAGCGCGACCGCCTGCGGACGATGCGGCCTCTCAGCGTCCCTCGGTCCAGCGCCGGCGGCTGCCGCCGTGGCGTCGATCGGCATGGAGCCCGGTGACGAGCTCATGGTTCAGGCGCGCCGCCTCGGCGCCCAGTGCCTCGAGCGCGGCGTCGAAGCCGAGCAGTGCGGCCTCGTCGAGCACGGCGACGATGCGCCGGTTGATCTCGGCCACCTGCGGGAACAGCTCGTCGTAGAGGCTGCGCCCGCTGTCGCTCAGCGCGACGGTGGCGCGGCGCCGGTCGTTCGTCGCGCAGATGCGATCGATCAGGCCCTTGGCCACCAGCGACGAGACCGCGCGCGAGGTCCGCGCGCGGTCGAGCTGGCCTCGCTCCGCCAGCAGCGACGGCGACAGCGGGCCGTGTTCCGCCAGCAATGCCACGACGCGCCATTCGCGGCGCGAGATGCCGTAGCCGCCCTCGCACAGGCGGATCACCGGCGCACCGCTGAGCGCGACGAGCCGCACCAGCCGGTAGTTCAAGAGGTCGTCCAGCGTCTCCGGATTTTTCAGGCGGCTCAGGGTCATCACCAGGGATGATTGATTTGATCAATCAATTGTGCGGCCGCTAGAGTCCGCCCATGTCGACGGTGCGCAACGTGCTCTTCATCATGGCCGACCAGCTCCGCTGGGACCATCTCGGCTGCACCGGCCACCCTTACCTGACGACGCCGAACCTGGACGCGCTCGCGCGGCGCGGCGTCCGGTTCGGGAACGCGTTCGTCAACAGCGGCGTCTGCGGCCCCAGCCGCATGTCGTTCTACACCGGGCGCTACCCGGTGAGCCATGGCGCCACCTGGAACCGCGTGCCGCTGCCCGTCGGCGAGCTGACCTTGGGCGACTACCTGAAGCATTCGGGCCGAACGCTCGCGCTGGCCGGGAAGACGCACGTGCTGCCCGACACCGAGGGCCTGCAGCGCCTGTCCATCGACGGGCAGTCGGCGCTCGGCGTCCTTCTGGCGCGTGGTGGTTTCACCGAGATTGATCGCTACGACGGCCATCATGTGCCGGGTGCGGAGAGCGGCTACCCGGCCTATCTGCGCGCGCAAGGCTACGCGAGCGCCGACCCATGGACCGAGTTCGTGATCTCGGGCATCGATGCGCAAGGCCGCGTGCAGAGCGGCTGGCACATGCGCAACGTTCACCTGCCATCGCGCGTGCACGAGGCCCACTCCGAGACCGCCTACATGACGGACCAGGCGATGCGTTTCATGGAAGGCATGGGGGAACGGTCCTGGGCCCTGCACCTGAGCTACGTCAAGCCACACTGGCCCTACATGGCGCCATCGCCGTACCACGCGCTGTACACGCCCGAGCAGTGTCTGCCGGTGCGGCGTGATCCTGCCGAATGGCGCGACGCGCACCCGGTGGTCGCCGCCTACCGGCAGCAGGAGGAGTGCGTCAGCTTCCAGAACGACGACTGCATCCGCACGGTGCGCCCCGCCTACCAGGGGCTCGTCAAGCAGCTCGACGACCAGCTCGGCCGGCTGTTCGACTTCATGGAGCGCAAGCATCTCCTCGACGGCACACTGGTGATCTTCACCGCCGACCACGGCGACTTTCTCGGCGACCACTGGCTCGGCGAGAAGGAACTGTTCTACGACACCGTGCAGAAGGTACCGTTGATCGTCGCGGACCCGCGCCGCGCGGCCGACCCGACGCGCGGCATGGTCGAGACGCGCTTCGCCGAAGGGGTGGACGTGCTGCCGACGATCCTCGACGCGCTGGGGATCGAGGTGCCGTCGCACCGCGTCGAAGGCGCGAGCCTCGTTCCGCTGCTGCACGGGCACGCGCCGCCGTGGCGCGACTTCGTCTACTCGGAGCTCGACTACAGCTTCCGCCTCGCCCGGCAGCTGCGCGGCAAGACGCCGCAGCAGGCGCGCGCCTTCTCGATCCGCGATGCGCGCTGGCGCTACGTTCACTGGCTGGACGAGCCGGAGCAGCTGTTCGACCTCGCCGCGGACCCGAGCGAATTCGTCGATCTGGGCCGCGACGATGCGCACTCGGACGTGCGGGCCGCGATGCGCGGGCGCCTGCTCGACTTCCTCGCACGGCGCAAGCGGCGCACGACCGTGAGCGACGCCTTCATCGAGGCGCGCACCAACCAGTACAAGCAGGCCGGCGTGTTCTTCGGCCAGTGGTAACGATGGAGACAAGCATGAAGCAAACGATTCTTCGCCTGGTCATGGCCGCTGTCGCCCAGGTGGCCGCGGTGACGGCTTCGGCGCAGGCCTGGCCGGACAAGCCGATCCACGTGATCGTGTCGTGGCCGCCCGGCGGCCCGAGCGACATCGTCCTGCGCATGGTGGCCGAGAAGATGCAGTCGACGCTCAAGCAGCCGATCGTGATCGACAACCGGCCCGGCGCCGGCGGCAACCTCGGCAGCGCCGAGGCCGCGCGCGCCGCGCCCGACGGCTACAACTGGCTCTGGACGACGGACACGGTGTTCACCGTGAATCCGTTCGTGTACGCCAAGCTCGGCTTCAAGGTCGACGACTTCGTGCCCGTGACCATCGCCAGTCAGTTCAGCCAGACCCTGGTCTGCAACGCCGCGGTCGGCGTCAAGACACTCGGCGAACTGCTGAAGAAGGCGAAGTCGGAGAAGATGAACTACGCGTCCGGCGGCGCCGGCGTGCCCGGGCATCTGGCGATGGAGCTGCTGCTGTCCTCGACCGGGGTGACGATGCAGCACATCCCTTACAAGGGGCCGGCGCCGGCGATGCAGGACGTGATCGGCGGCCAGGTTCCGTGCGGCTTTCTCGCCGGGCCGACGGTGCTGCCGCACATCCGCAACGGGCGTCTCGTCGCGCTCGCGGTCTCCGGCGCCAGGCGGTCGCCGGTGCTGCCGGACGTGCCCACCGTGGCCGAAGCGGGGGTCCCGGGGTATGACGCCAGCTTCATGCTGGTGCTTCTCGCGCCCAGAGGCACGCCGCAGCCGATGATCGACGCGATGAATCAGGCGATGGTGGCCGCGCTGAAGTCTCCCGAGGTCGAGGAACGGCTGAAACTCACCGATCAGCAGGTCGTCGGCAGCTCGCCGGCCCAGGCCGCCGCCACGCTGCAGGCGACGGCCACGCAGTGGCACGCGGTCACCCAGCGCATCGGCCTGCGCATGGATTGAGGCCGTCGCAGCCCGGCCCACCCCTGCCGCGGTCTCGAGCAAGGCCGGGTGGGTCTGCGCGGCCTCGGCATCGGCGCGACGAGGCTCAGGTCTCGGAAGGCGGCGACCGCAGCCAACCCAGGGCACGTTCCTCGTCGCCGAACAGTTCCATCTGCCAGCCATGGGTGCGCGCCACCCGGACGCCCAGTTCCATGATGCGCCTGACGCGCGCATCGGTGCGCACCAGCGCGATCCGTGTCGACGGGTTCAGCCCGAACCGATCGAAATCCGAAAAGATGCGGTAGTTGACCGCACTGGAGCCGACGCCGGTGACGGTCGAGACGAGCAGGATTCGGCCGAGCTGCTGGCGCCGGCACTCCTGTGCAATGCGAAACCAGAGCGTCGACAGCTCATCGAACGCGTCGCCGTCCAGCGCCGGGCGCTCGCCCGACACCCTGGCGACGATCATGTCGCCCTGCACCGCGATGTCCGACTGCTGAGGCATCTCGAAAGAGGGGCGGTGGTTTGCGGACCGCCATGCTACCGGCGGGTGGGGCGATGGGAGCCACGGGTGTCGGAGGAGGGGCCGCAGGCCATGTGATCCAAGCGGGGCTCGGGGCTCGATACCCGTGTTGTAACGCATCGGGCCTCCGGGAGCGTGCCTTCTTCACGATCCGGGCCAGCCGATCCCCTGGTCGCGGGATCGAACCAAACCGGGCAGTTCGAAAGAATGAGCGCATGGACCAACACACGTCGAACGCGCAACCATGACCTACGCTCAACTGGCCGGACAGCGGGAGCGGATCCTGCGGGAGATCGAGCAGGCCCGGCGCGAGAGCGCCCATGCCCTCGGACGCCTGCGCCGACTGCAGGACGACCTCGCGGCGATCGACCACCAGATCGCGGGCCGGTGCATCCCCCGGCTGACCGAGGTCGTGAACCTGCGGGCCTGAGCGCGTCGACCGCGACCTGCATCACCGCCCCCAGCGCCCACGGCACGAACTCGTTCTGGCCGTAGCCGTGCACTTCGCTCTCAGTCGCAGCGGGCGCGCGGCGGTTCGGGCTCTATGCTGTGCTCCGTGCGCCCCTGCCGCGAGCCGGCGCGGCACTATGCCGGGAACCGGTCCATGTAGGCACCCGTTCCACTCAAAGTGATGTACAGCGTTTGGGTCGCGCGGGTCGCGGCGACGTAGAAGAGGCGCGCCTCATCAGCCTCGCTGGTGCCGGCCTCGGGCATGCGGCCGATTCCCGGCAAGGCAACGACCGGAAACTCCAGCCCCTTGCTGGCATGCATCGTCAGCACCTTGATCGTGTCAGCGTTCGGATCGAAGCTGCCTGCACTTCTGCGCACCTGATGCGGCAGCTTGCGTTGCCGCAGCGCCGCGGCGCATTCGTCCATCACCGGATAGTGGCGGCAAATGATCGCCATCTCACCCCAGGCGCGGCCCTCTTGATGTGCCGCGCTCAGCAGTTCGGCGATCTTCGTTGCCTCATCGCGCAGGCTTGGCAGGCGAATCACGAGCGGTGCGTGGCCATCGCGGCCGCAGCTGATCGGGTGCAGCAGCGGGATGCCGTCATCGTCCTTGTCGTCGGCCTTCAGCAAGTCCGCCGCGATCATGCTGGCGGTCTGCAGGATCTGCCGGCTGTTGCGGTAGTTGATCTTCAGCACCGTGGTGCGCCCCTGCGCCTGGATGCCCACGCTCTTGAAGCTGAACTGGCGGGTGCGCTGGCGCTCGTAGATGCTCTGCGCGTCGTCGTAGAGCAGCAGCAGGCAGTTGGTCGTCGGGTCGACCATCTGCGTCACCAGCTTGAGCCATTCCGGCTGGAAGTCATGGCCTTCGTCGATCAAGATCGCCTGGTACTGGCCCGACGGAATTTGCCGGCGTTCGACGCCGCGGATCACGTTGTCGACCATCTGCTCGAACATCGCCTTGCCCTGCGCCGGGATCGGCTGGCCGAAAGCGACCAGTTGCTGCCGGCACCACTTGTGGAAGTGGCGAACGTGCACGCGATCGGCCAAGCCCTTGGCCGCCATCGCCGTACCGAGCTTCACCGCGAGCGGCTCGTTGTAGCAAAGCACGAGCACCGGCTTGGCCTGCGCGGCCGCCTTCGCCAACAGCTCCGCGCGGTAGCCCAGGATCATTGTCTTGCCCGAGCCGGCCACGCCGTGGATCACGCGGTGCCCGTCGCCCAGGCTGCGCGCGAGCTGCTCCTGTTGCAGGTCCATCACCCGCATGATGTCGGGCAACTCGGCGTCGGCATCGCTGTCGTCGAACAGCGCGCCCTGCGTCTGCACGCGCACTTGCGGGAACATGATCCAGCGCACGCGGTCCAGTTGCGGCAGCGACATGACGCCGCCGAACGCGTGCGGGAACATGTCCCACAGCCGTTGCTGGAATCGCTCGGCGTCCACGTTCTCGGGCATTTCGTCCGAGCAGATCACGTAGGTCGGATCGATGGCCTCGGCGAGGCCGGCGGTCTCGAACTGGTTGCGCGTGATGTGGGTGAACACCACGCCGTGGCCCCACGGAAACGCCAGCTTGCCCTGGTGCGGGCCGGCCGCATGGACCAGCTGTGCGTCACGCTCGAGCGCGTTCACGACCTGGATCGCGCAATGCCGCGCCTGCGCCAGCGGGTTGATCACGACCTTGAGCTGGCCATCGGGAACGATCTCCCAGGCCTGCCGGGTTGCGCTCTTGATCGTCTCGAGCCTCCAGTGCTTGGTTTCGAGAATCAACAAGCCGCGCCGCGGATGCAGCACGACGAAATCCGGGTGCGACTGCTTCGGGCCGACCGGCACGTCATACCAGACCAGGTAGTCGTCGTCGAGCTTGCGCTCCAGGCGCTCGGCCAGCCGGCGTTCGCCCGCGGTCATGCGCGATGCGCAGGTGCCGAGGGATGGGATGAGCGTGGCCATGCGGTGCCGTTCGCCGAGGGGGGTTGGGCAAATGTAGTGCAACGCTCTCTCGTCGCGTACGGCAGCTCACGGCGGCTGGGCACCGTCTACGCGACCGTGGATGCCGTGCTCTTTGTTCGCGCTGCCGGCGACCTGACAGACCGGGTTCGGTGGCGAGGAAGTGGCAGGGACCGGTATCGTCAAGGTCAGTCGTGCGAGTAGCCGGCTTCTCGCTGGCTGCGCAGCGCGAGCACGAACACGGTGTCCAGCGCCGCGGCGTAGCGGTACAGCGCCACGTAGCCGCCGCTGCGTTTGCCGATGATCAGCTCGCGCAGTTCGCCGGCGGCGAGTCGCCCGATCATCGGGCTGGTTTCGAGGATGGAGACCGCATCGATGATCTGGCGGATGCGCGCGGCCGCGGCGCTTGCATCGTTGCGCGCGAGGTGGTCGAAGATGCGATCGAGGTCATCGCCAACCCCGGGTGCCAGTTCGATCCGCGCCACCGTCAGCGTGCCAGCTTGCGGGCGCGTGGACGCGGCCCGGGCTTGCCCGCCAGACGAGCTTCGAGGTGGCTGCGCATGTCGTTCCACGAGATCGCTTTGCCCGACGCGACGATCGCTGCGTAGCGCTGCTCGGCCACGCCGTGAAATTCTGCCTGGCGCTCCGCTTGTTCGGCCTTCTCGGCGATCGCCGACAAGATGAAGCTGTGCGCGGTGGTTCCGGCGCGCTCGGCCGCGACGGCGACGCGCTCTTTCAGGTCTTCGGGCAGGCGGATCGTCGTGGTGGTCATCGCGTTCTTCTCCAACGAGCTCCAACGAAGCGCCAATGTAGCACGTCTGTGCTACATCACCGCCCCCAGCGCCCACGGCACGAACTCGTTCTGGCCGTAGCCGTGCACTTCGCTCT
>JAYSLR010000462.1:0-4295 GCA_043725365.1 Rhizobacter sp.
TTCGGCGCGGCCGTCGAGGTCTTCCTGGCGGCCGGGTAGACAGTTGCCACGCGATCCCTTAACAGACTCTTGCGCGCGATGATCCGCCGCACCTCGCTCGAAGGCTACGCCGGCTGCTGCGCGGCGATCCGCGAGATGGACCAGCGCGCAACGCTCGCTGCAGTGCGCCGCCCGACGCTGGTGATCATCGGCACCCAGGACCCGGCGACGACGCCGCAGGCGGGCCGCCTGATCGAGCAGGCGATCCCCGGGGCGATTGCCGTCGAGCTCGAGGCGGCGCACATCTCCAACGTCGAGCAGCCGGAGGCCTTCGGCGCGGCCGTCGAGGTCTTCCTGGCGGCCGGGTAGACAGTTGCCACGCGATCCCTTAACAGACTCTTGCGCGCGATGTTCGCGCCGCGCGAAGTGCCGGCGCGTTTCATAGCGACGCTGTTGAGCGAGACGATGGGTCCGGCCCATCCAGCTGCGCGCCAACGCCGAGGACGCCGCGTTCATGGTCCCGCAGGCAAAGGCGAGCAGCAAGCGTCACCACGAGCTGCGAATGCCGGTCGCGGTCGTCGCCGGCGCAGACGACAAGGTGATCGACGTAGAAGCGCATTCGGCACGGCTGCATCGCGAGCTCGCGGGCAGCACGGTCGCGATCGTGGCTGGGGCGGGGCATATGGTGCACCACGCGGCGCCGGACGATGTCGTCGCGGCCGTGAACGGTTTCGGGATGCCCCACCTCGAGCCCGCCAAGCGGGCGGCCTCTAGCAGCGCGTTCAGCGAAGCGAGTCGGCTTTCATGAGGCAGCTCACGGCCATGAGCGGAGATTCGGGCTGGCCGGTTTGGCCGACCTGGATCCAGTGACCCAGTCGGCCAAGCCGCGTCTTGTCTATCTGGATGATCGACCACGGTGATCGCGGTGCTCCCGAGAGCACGTCCGGCGTGCACAGCAAGCATCCAGACCACGCGGCGAGGACCCCAGGGCGCTCCGCCAATCCTGAGAACCCTGAGCCAATTAGCGCGATCTGAGATTCACTACGGCAGCTTGCCGGACGACCTGTTGTCAACAAGATCTGCGATCTACCGCATGCCTCGGGCCTGAGCAAGTGGCGCACTCGAGGGCAGCCACCCGGGCGCGGCATCGAGCGGGTAGATCGGCCGGCGCACGCGTTTGAATTCGAACTGGCCGTAATCTGAGCTGGTGACGCCGCCGCTGTCGCATTCGACCATGCCGCAGCCGAGCGGGCCGAACGCTGGCCGGCAGTACATGCGCGACTTCAGCAGTAGGTGGTCGAACACCGCGGGGTCGACGCCGAGGCAGGTGAACACGCCGAGGTCGAGCGGCTCCATCGGCCGCTCGCTCACGACGAGCGTGCCACCGGCGTGGCGCAGGGCGACGCTGCGCCCCATTGCCCACGTCTCGCCGGTGTAGATGGGGCCGGTGATTCGAAAGCGGCCGTCGCCGATCGCCAGTACCTCGACCTCGAGCACGAACGGCGGACGCTGCGACCCCGGCAGGCCCAGCGCCATCTTGTTGCCGAGCGCGATCGCGATCCGGACGCCCACGCTGGCTTCGATGCAGCGCGCGACGGTCTCGGCATCGGCGTAGGGGCCGGCACCGATGCGGCCGAGCCCCTGGCGCAGGCATTCCTCGAGCAAGGTCGTGGTGTCGCAGCTGCCGCCCGACATGACGTTGTCGCCGTGGTCAAGCAGCAGCACCGGGCCGGCGCCTGCCGGCGCGGTCGCACGCAGGGCCTTGGCTTCGGCGACGCTCGCGGCCAGCGGCGCGCTTCGGTAGACGAAGCCGTCGCGGTCTTCCCAAAGCGTAAGCGCGAGTTCATCGGCAGCAGCCTGGGCTTCAGCGAGCGTGGCGCCGACGGTGACGACGCTCATGCCGGCCTCGGCAATGTCGGCGAGCGAGAAGCCGGCGAAGATGCTCGCCGCAGCCAGCCCATCGGCTTCGAGTTGTCTGGCGCGCTGCACGGCGCGCTGCATGGCCCCCGCTTCTGTCGCGCTGCGCAACGTGTGCGAGAGCAGCGGCGGCTGCGCCCAGGCGAGCGCCGGGCGCCGGCCGCCATCGAGCCAGGCCAGGGCCAAGCGCGCGACATGCGCACCGGTCTCGAACATGTCGATGTGCGGGTAGGTCTTGAAGCCGACGATCAGGTCGGCGTGGGCGACCATCGCCGGGCTGACGTTGCCGTGAAGGTCGAGGGCCACGGCGAGCGGCGTGTGCGGCGCAGTCGCGCGCACGCGCCGCAGCAGCTCGCCCTCGCCGTCGTCGAACGACTCCGTCGCCATCGCGCCGTGCAGGTCCAGCAGGATCAGGTCGGAGCCGCGACCAGCGGCATCGACGATGCTCTTTGCCAGGTCTTCGAAGGCGGCGTCATCGACGCGGCCGCTCGGGTTCGCGGTGGCGTTGCACGCCACCTCGAGCGCTGCGCCGCGCGATCCGGCGGCCTCGATGAAAGCACCGAGGCCCGTGCGCGTGCCGCGCCCCTGGGCGAGAGCCGCAGCACCGAAGGTCGGGCCGTCGGGGCCGAACGAGGCGAGCGGCGTCGGCACTGGCGAGAAGGTGTTGGTCTCGTGGTTCAGTCGCGCGGCGATGATCTTCATGGCGCGAACCATACCTCCTTGAGCGGACGTCAAATGGACGCCTCGAGTCCCCGATGCATGGTCGCGCAGCGGCAGCAGGCCGCCGCACAATTCGCTCAGCCCTTCGGTGCGCATACCCTCCAGCAGCGCGCATGAACCTCGCACCTTCGGCGGCTGCCGCGCGTCTCGGCTACGTCGCCGTCATCCTTTTCGTCGCCGCCGCCGCGCTGGCCTGGCTAGGCGGTGGCGACACACACGCGCTGGCGCTGCGGGCCCTCGTGGCCTACGCGGCGGTCGTCGCTTCGTTCATCGGTGCCATCCACCGGGGCCTCGGCTTCGCGCACGCCGAGCCCCGGGCGAGCCTGTCCCTGTGGGGCGTGGTGCCGTCGATCGTGGCGTGGGGGTCGCTCTTGGTCGCGCCCAGCGCCGGCCTCACGGTCGATGCCGTTCTGCTGATGGCGTGCTATCTCGTCGACCGCGCGGTCTACCCGCAACACGGCGCCGAGCGATGGCTGCCGCTGCGGCGCCGCCTCACGGCGCTGGCCGCGGCAAGCTGCGCGCTCGGTGCCTGGGCCAACTAAAGGCGCCTGGTAAGGCGCCCTTCCCGAGGGCCTCGGTTTCCTGGCGCATGGTCATGCCAAGGGCGGCCGCCTGATCATTCCGCACAGGCGCTCCACGCCGGCGGCGCAGCGCAGCACCGTCGATTCCTCGAAGGGCCGGCCTGCGATCTGCAGGCCGATAGGCATGCCGTCGTCGTCGAAGCCGCAGGGTACCGAGATCGCCGGCAGGCCGGTCAGGTTGAACGGATAGGTCAGGCGCCAGGACGCTGCCAGCACGCTCTCGTCGGTGCCGTTGATCGACGCCTTGTCGCAGCCGCGCTTCCAGGCCGTTACCGGCTCGGTGGGCGTGATGATCACGTCGACGTGGTCGAAGATGCGTCGGAATTCGCCCGCCATCACCGAGCGCACCTGTTCGGCCTTCAGGTAGTCCACCGCAGAGACCAGCCGCCCCATTTCCACGAGGGCACGCACGTCGGGCTGGTACTCGGCCGAGTGGCCTTCGGCAATCCAGCGGTCGTGGTACGCGCCCGACGACGCGAGCTCGATGGCATAGATCGCCGCCAGGCCGTACGCCAGGATCGGCATCGAGAAGTGCCTGACCGAAGCGCCGTCGCTTTGCAGCTCGGCCAGACGGCCCTCGACGCATCGCTGCACGGCCGGCGCATTGCGTTCCATGAAGTGGTTGTCGATAACGCCGATGCGCAGGCCGCGCACGCCGCAACGCAGGTCGCGGGTGTGGTCGGGCACCGGCCGGTCCTGACATGCCGGGTCGCGCGCGTCGTAGCCGGCGAGCACGTTCATGACCAGCGCCGCGTCTTCGACCGTGCGCGTCAATGGGCCCGGGTGGTCGAGCGACCAGCTGTGCGGCACGATGCCGAAGCGGCTGACGCGGCCGAACGTCGGTTTCAGGCCGACCACGCCGCAGAAGCTGGCCGGGATGCGAATCGAGCCGCCGGTGTCCGAACCCATGCCCAGGGGCACGAAGCCGGCCGCCACTGCCGCGCCCGAGCCGCCGCTGGAGCCGCCCGGGATGCGTTCGACGTCCCAAGGGTTCGCGACCGGCGGGGTCGTGGTGCCCCAAGCGAACTCGTGCGTCCAGGTCTTGCCCAGCAGCACGGCGCCGGCGGCGCGCAGGCGCTCGGCGCAGGCCGAGTCCTC
>JAYSLR010000463.1:0-5689 GCA_043725365.1 Rhizobacter sp.
TGTCCGGGCGGTGGCAGCAGCGTGAGGAGCGCGGCCTCGAACACCGCGTCGAGTTCGAAGTCTAGCGGTGCGACCCAGATGCGCGTCGCGTCGGCGCGCGCGGGGTCGAGCTTGATCGCGTCCTTCTCCGTCACGACCACGTCGGTGGCGTCGGCGGGCCAGGGCAGGGTGGCGTAGTCGTGATGGTCGGGCAAGGGCAGCGGGGTGAAGGTCAAGCCGTGCTCGCGCAGCATCGCGAAGAAACGCTGGGGCCGCGCCAGGCCGGCCGCCGCGACGAGCGCACGGCCGCGCAATGCGTCGAGCGCGGCGACCGACGCGACGCCGCCGGCCTGCCATGCGCGCAAGGGCACGACGCCGCTCAAGCGGCCCCGCGCCAGCGTGCCGCGCAGCGCCGTGGAGGGCGTGGCTGCGTTGTAGACGATCAGGCTGCGCGGCGGCACCGCGTCCGGCAGTGCTTCGCGCAGCGGGCCGGCCGGCAACAGCCAGCCGTTGCCGGCGCCCCGCTCGTCGAACACGATGACCTGGGCGCTGCGCGCGAGCGCCGTGTGCTGAAGGCCGTCGTCGCTGACGATCACGTCGATCTGCGGGTGGCGCTGCAGCAGGTGCCGCGCCGCCGCGACGCGGTCGCGGCCGACCACCAGCGGCGCGCCGCTGCGCCGCTGCAGCAGCAGCGGTTCGTCGCCGGATCGCGCCGGGGACACGTCGCGCGTCACCTCGAGCGGCGCGGCATGGCTGCCTCCGTAGCCGCGCGACACGATGCCCGGCGTGAAGCCGCGCCGGCGCAGCAGGTCGACGATCGCGAGCACCGTCGGCGTCTTGCCGGCGCCGCCGGCGACCAGGTTGCCCACGACGATCACCGGCACTGGCAACCGATGGACCTTCAGCATCCCGGCACGGTACAGGCCGCGCCGCAGCGCCGTCAGCGCGCCGAAGACGGCGGCCAGCGGCAGCAGCACCCGGGCAAGGGCGCTGCGCGCGAGCCAGGCCCGCTGCAGGCGCTGTGACCAGGTCGACGCGGGAACGGCGGCCAACGCGCTGCGGCGTCCGGGCGTGTCAGTGCGCCTCGGCGCCCGACGAGGTCTGGGTCGCGAAGGTCAGGTGCGGCAGGTTCGCGCGGCGCGCCGCGTCCATCACGTTGATCACGCTCTGGTGTGCGACGGTGGCGTCGGCCGAGACGATCACGACCATGTCGCTCGCGCCCGCGGCCGCCGCCACGAGTTCGGCCGTCAGCGCCTCGACACTGCGCCCGTCGACCGGCTTGCGGTTCACCGAATAGCGGCCGTCCGCCGAGACCGCGACCAGGAGTTCGTGCTGGCGATCGCGCAGCTTGTCGGCATCGGCCACCGGCAGCGTGATCTGCAGTTCTGTGAACTTCGAATAGGTCGTCGACAGCATCAGGAAGATCAGCACCACCAGCAGCACGTCGATGAACGGGATCAGGTTGATCTCCGGTTCCTCGGGCCGCTGCTTGCGGAAGTTCATCGACATCGCGCGCCCTCAGCTCGGTTGGCGGCGATCGACGACGAAGCGCATCAGGTGCGGCACCAGCCGGTCGGCCGCCTGCTCCATGTCGAGCGTGTAGGCGTCGACGAGGCCGCGAAAATAGCGGTAGAACATCAGTGACGGGATCGCGATCATCAACCCGAACGCGGTGTTGTACAGCGCCACCGAGATGCCGTGCGCCAGCAGCGCCGGGTTGTTGCCGGTCGGTGCCTGCGACCCGAAGATCTCGATCATGCCGATCACCGTGCCCATCAGGCCCAGCAGCGGCGCGGCCGAAGCGATCGACCCCAGCGTATTCAGGTAGCGCTCGAGCCGGTGCACCGCGGCACGCCCGGCCGACTCGAAGGTGCCGCGCAAGGCCGCTTCGCTGGTGCGCGGCTCGGCGATCACCGACCGCAGCCCGGTGGCCAGCACCATGCCCAGCACCGAGTTGTCGGCGAGCTTGTTGACGACGTCGGCGGCCGGCAAGTGGGCGCGCGTGACCGAGATCACCTCATCGAGCAGCCGCGGCGGCGCGACACGCGACTTGCGCAGGCTGGACAGGCGTTCGAGCACGAGGGCGAATGCAGCGATGGAGCACAGGAGCAAGGGCCAGATCGGCCAGCCGGCGGCTTGTATGATCGAAAACAATCGCGCCCTTTCGGTGACGTTTCGGCAGCAGCCCGGGTGATTTCGGGACGCGCGATTATGGCCCGAAGGGCGCGCTGCCAATCGCGCGATACGCGAGCGTTGCGGCGATGCATCCGAGGCGGCGATTCGGGCCGACGCGGGCGACTGTCGGAACATCCACCGCAACTGTGGATAACTTTGTGGGCAACTGGCCCGCGTCGCGCGCTGAGGCCTGAATTGGCGAGGCCTGCGATAAATTGCTCAAACTTTAGGCAGAGAAAAATCTTTGAAAATCAATGACTTGCGTGTTTGTGACGGGCTTGTGACAGAGTGTTCGCGCGGCGCGGCCTTGTATGGCGCCGTTGTGGAGTTCTCGACCCGCGCCAGTGCTGGGTTTGCGGGTGGTTGAGTCCTTCGGTGCACCGCCGGCGCGCGGCCCCTGGGGCGTGGCCGCACTGCTGCGCGAGGTCGGCGACCTGCTCGGCGGGCGCCTCAGCGTCTGCGCGGTGCGCGGCGAGATCTCGGGACTGTCGCGGGCCGCCAGTGGCCACGTCTACTTCAACCTGAAGGACGCCGATGGCGGTGCTGCGCTGCTGCGCTGCGCGATGTTCCGTCGCGCCGCGAGCCTGCTCGGGTTCGTGCCCGCCGATGGCCAGCTCGTCGAGGTTCGCGGGCGCCTCGGCGTCTACGAGCCGCGCGGCGAGCTGCAGGTGGTGGTCGAGGCGATGCAGACCGCCGGCGCCGGTGCGCTGTACGAGCAGTTCCTGCGCAGCAAGGCGCGGCTCGAGGCGCTCGGCCTGTTCGATGCGGCGCGCAAGCGCGCCCTGCCGGCCTACCCGCGCGCCGTCGGTGTCGTCACCTCGCTCGGCGCCGCCGCGCTCCACGACGTGCTGACGGCGCTGGCACGGCGCGCGCCGCAGGTCCGCGTCGTCGTGTATCCGAGCCCGGTGCAGGGCACCGGTGCACCCGCCGCGCTGGCACAGGCGATCACGTTGGCGTCGGCGCGGGCCGAGGTCGATGCGCTGATCGTCTGTCGCGGTGGCGGCGCACTCGAGGACCTGTGGGCATTCAACGACGAACTGGTGGTGCGCGCGATTGCCGCCTGCTCGATGCCGGTGGTCTGCGGGGTCGGCCACGAGACCGACGTGACGCTGGCGGATTTCGCGGCCGACCTGCGGGCGCCGACGCCCACTGCCGCCGCCGAGCTCGCGGCGCCGACCCGCGCGGCCTGCCTGGCGGGGCTCGACGCCGTCGCCAGCGCGTTGCGGCGACGCGTCCACGAGGCGCTCGATCTGCAGGCACAGCGGCTCGACCGCAGCGCGTTGCGGCTGGCACGGCCGGACCAGATGCTGCGCCAGCAAGGCGAGCGGCTGCTGCTGCTCGGGCACCGGCTCGCCGGCCTGGTACCCGGTGCGATGCGATCGCAGCAGGCCCGGCTGATGCAGCGCCAAGCGGATCTGAGCCGTGGCGTCCTGATGCGGCTGGCGGGCCATCGGCAGCGGCTCGACGCGCTCGACGCGCGGCTGCGCGCGCTCGACCCGAAGCAGGTGCTGGCGCGCGGCTACGCCTGGCTCAGCGACGGCAGCGGGCGACCGATCGGCTCGGTGCAGCAGCTGTCGATCGGGGCGTCGCTGCAGGCCGTGCTGCACGACGGCAGCGCCGACGTCACGGTGACCGGCGTGACGGGTCGGACAAGCGGCTGAACCCGTGTCGGCCGCTGCCGCTCGCGGCGACGACCATCCGGCAAGCTGCCTACAATGACCCGACCCCGCAACTCCCCGGAAGAGGTTCACGATGGAACACATGCTGCCCCCGCTGCCCTACGCGCTCGATGCGCTCGCGCCGGCGCTGAGCAAGGAAACGCTGGAGTACCACTACGGCA
Organism: Rhizobacter sp.; assembly: GCA_043725365.1. GTDB lineage: Bacteria > Pseudomonadota > Gammaproteobacteria > Burkholderiales > Burkholderiaceae_C > LMDS01. Next base: position 3,995 of record JAYSLR010000463.1, read on the forward strand.
AGCACCACAACGCCTATGTGGTGAACCTGAACAACCTGCAAAAGGGCACCGAGTTCGAATCGATGCCGCTCGAAGCGATCATCAAGAAGGCGAGCGGCGGCGTCTACAACAACGCCGCGCAGATCTGGAACCACACGTTCTTCTGGAACTGCATGAAGCCGCAGGGCGGCGGCGAGCCGACCGGCGCGCTGGCCGCGGCGATCAATGCGAAGTGGGGCAGCTACGCCGCCTTCAAGGAGGCGTTCACGAAGAGCGCGGTCGGCAACTTCGGCTCGGGCTGGACCTTCCTGGTCAAGAAGGCCGACGGCGGCGTCGACATCGTCAACATGGGTGCGGCCGGCACGCCGCTGACCACCGCCGACAAGGCGCTGCTGACGATCGATGTCTGGGAACACGCCTACTACATCGACTACCGCAACCTGCGCCCGAAGTTCGTCGAGACCTTCCTGAACTCGCTCGTCAACTGGCAGTTCGCCGAAGCGAATTTCGCGTAGGGCCTCCGGCCGACGACGATGGCGGGGTCGGCGATGCCGACCCCTGCTGTCTTGACGTCGCCAGCGCCGCGCTCAATGCGCGAAGGGCTCGCCCTGGATCTTCATGCCCGGCTTGATGCCGCGCTTCGCGAACCAGCCGTCGTTCATCTCGAGCACGAAGCGCACCGGCTTGACGGAGCAATGGCTGTCCAGCGTCTGCGGCTTCATCGCTTCGATGTTGGCGATGCTGCCGTCGTCCGAGACGAAGGCGACCGACAGTGGCAACAAGGTGTTCTTCATCCAGAAGCACTGCACGCCGGGCTGCTCGAAGACGAACAGCATGCCGTCGTTGGTCGGCATCGTCTTGCGGAACATCAGGCCGATGCTGCGTTCGTCCGGCGTGCGCGCGACTTCGGCCTTGATCACGTGCATGCCGGTGCTGAGCTTGGTCGTGGGCAGCGACTGCGGGCCGTCCTGCGCAAGGGTGATCGAGCACAGGAGGGCCAGGACTAGCGAGGCGGTGGCGCGCAGGAAGGTCGGTCGGATCATGGTGCGAGGCGGAAGTCGAGCGGCGAATTATCAACGCGCGACCGCGGTCCTATGGCCGACAGAGGCGCTGGCATAGAATTGAAAATTCGATTTCGTCGATCACCAGACCCATCCCCAGCGAGCGGAGCCTCATCCCCATGTACCAGCACATCAAGGTGCCCGAAGGCGGGCAAAAGATCAGCGTCAACGCCGATTTCTCGCTCAACGTGCCCGACCAGCCCATCATCCCGTTCATCGAGGGCGACGGTACCGGCGCCGACATCACGCCGGTGATGATCAAGGTGGTCGACGCGGCGGTGGCCAAGGCGTATGGTGGCAAGAAGAAGATCCACTGGATGGAGGTCTTTGCCGGCGAGAAGTCGACCAAGGTCTACGGCCCCGATGTGTGGCTGCCGCCGGAGACGCTGGCGGCGGTGAAGGACTATGTGGTCTCGATCAAGGGCCCGCTGACCACGCCGGTGGGCGGAGGCATCCGCTCGCTGAACGTCGCACTGCGCCAGGAACTCGATCTTTACGTCTGCCTGCGCCCGATCCAGTACTTCACCGGTGTGCCGTCGCCGGTGAAGGCGCCCGAGAAGACCAACATGGTCATCTTCCGCGAGAACTCCGAAGACATCTACGCCGGCATCGAGTTCGAGTCGGGCAGCGACAAGGCGAAGAAGCTGATCAAGTT
>JAYSLR010000464.1:0-4724 GCA_043725365.1 Rhizobacter sp.
TTCGACGTCGGCGGGCAGACGAAGGACCAGCAGGAGGCCTTCATCGGCGTCCTGTTCGCGCTCGCTGCCGCGGTGATCTTCATCTACATCGTTCTCGCATCGCAGTTCTCGAGCTTCCTGCAGCCGCTGGCGATCATGGCCTCGCTGCCGCTGGCGCTGATCGGCGTGATGCTGGCGCTGCTGGTCACGAGGTCGACGTTGAACCTGTTCTCGATGATCGGCCTCGTGATGCTGATGGGACTCGTGACCAAGAACGCGATCCTGCTCGTCGACTTCGCCAACCACGGACGTCGCGACGGCCTGTCGGTGCCCGAGGCGCTGCTCCAGGCCGGGCTGGTGCGGATGCGGCCGATCATCATGACGACCGCCGCAATGATCTTCGGCATGCTGCCGCTCGCGCTCGCGCTCGACGAAGGCGGCGAGATCCAGGCGCCGATGGGCCGCGCGATCATCGGTGGCGTGATCACGTCGACGCTGCTGACGCTGATCGTCGTGCCGGTGCTGTACAGCTACCTCGACCAGCTCGGCACGTGGGCGAAGCGGCGCTTCGGCACGCACGAGGAGGTACCGGCCGCCGGCGGTGCGATGCCGCAGCACATGCCGGCATCGAAGGACTGAGAGCCTACTGGGAGATGTGGATCACGTCGCGCACCAGCGGGTAGATGTGGTTCTGCCAGCGCTTGCCGCTGAACACGCCGTAGTGGCCGACGTTGGGTTGGACGTAGTGCGTGCGCAGGTAGGGGCGCAGGCTGCTGGCGAGGTCCTGTGCTGCCAGGGTCTGGCCGATCGCGCAGATGTCGTCGCGCTCGCCCTCGATCGTGACCAGCGCGGTGCGGCGGATCGCGGCCGGGTTGACCTTGCGGTCGCGGAACATCAGCTCGCCGCGCGGCAGGTCGTAGGTCTGGAACACGCGCTCGACGGTCTCGAGATAGAAGTCGGCCGACAGGTCGGCCACCGCCATGTACTCCTCGTAGAACGTGCGGGTGACCTCGGCCTTGTCGAACTCGTCGGCGACGAGATGCTGGTAGTACTCCTTGAACGCGTTGACGTGCCGGTCCTTGTTCATGCTCATGAACGCCGACAGCTGCACGAATCCCGGGTAGACACGCCGCCCGCCACCGCCGTGGCGCCACGGCACGTGGCTGATCAGGTTCTTCTCGAACCACGCGATCGGCTTGGTGGTCGCGAGCTTGTTGACCTCGGTCGGGCTGATGCGGCAGTCGATCGGGCCGGCCATCAGCGTCAGGCTCGCCGGCGTGGCCGGGTGCCCGTCCTCCGACATCAACGACACCGCTGCGAGCGCCGCGACGCAGGGCTGGCAGACCGCGATCACGTTCGCGTTCGGGCCCATCGCGGCAAGAAAGTCGATGACGTGCTCGGTGTATTCGTCCAGGCCGAAGCGCCCGGCGGCGAGCGGCACGTCGCGCACGTTGTGCCAGTCGGTCACGTACACGTCGTGGTCCTGCAGCACGGTGCGCACGGTGTCGCGCAGCAGCGTGGCGAAGTGGCCGGACATCGGCGCGACGACCAGCACCTTCGGCTGCTCGGGCGCACCCTGCTTGCGAAACCGCAGCAGCGTCGCGAACGGCGTGGCGAGCACGACCTCCTCGGTGACCGGCACCGCCTCGCCCTTGACGAGCACCGAGTCGAGGCGCCACGGCGGGCGCTTGTGGGTGACCTCGGCGAGCTCGAGCACCTTGCATGCCGCGGCCATCTGGCGGTTCGGTGCCGGTAGTCCGAAGCCGAAGCCCCGGTCCTGCAGCATCGGGACCGAGAGCTTCGCGAGCGTTCGAAGCGGCCACATCAGATCGGACTGCGCCTGGTAGGCCTGATACATCGTGGATTCTCCGGTTCTGATTCGTGGGGCGGTCACTGCAACTAACGCGCCACCGACGGCCGATCGGCCGCCGTGGCACATCCCTTGCAACCCGCTGACGGCCATTCCGCGCCGGAGAGCCACCATGACCGTTGCCGCCCCTTCCAAGCCCAAGAGCACGCCCAAGGCGGCGGCAAAGCCCGCGGCCAAGGCCGGGGGCGCCCGGCAGGCCGCCGCGTCACTGACGCTGAGCAGCAAGAACTATTCATCGTGGTCGCTGCGCGGCTGGCTGATGGCGCGCTTCGCCGGCCTCGACTTCACCGAGGTGATGGTCTCGCCGGACGACGCCGACGCCCGAAAGGAACTGCTGCTGCTCGCGCCCTCGATCCGCGTGCCCTGCCTGACGCACGACGGCGCGAAGGTCTGGAACACGCTGGCGATCGCGCAGTACCTGGACGAGATCAAGCCGGACGCCGGCCTGATGCCCGACGAGCGCATCGCGCGCGCCCATTGCCGCTCGGTGAGCGGCGAGATGAACTCTGGCTTCGCGAACCTGCGCGCGTCGCTGCCGATGAACCTGAAGGCCAAGTTCCCCGGCCACAAGGTCTGGGCCGGCGCCCAGCCCGACATCGAGCGCATCGTCGAGATCTGGACCGAATGCCTGGCCACCTACGGCGGCCCGTTCCTGTTCGGCAAGCAGCGCGGCATGGCCGACGCGATGTTCGCGCCGGTCGTCACGCGCTTCTTGACCTACGACGTGAAGCTGAGCAAGCCCTGCATCCTGTACTGCCAGACCATCATGGCGATGCCGGAGATGAAGGAATGGGTCGCCGCGGCGAAGCTGGAGCCGGAAGATATTGAAGAACTCGACATGGATTTCTGAACCCGGCGGTCACTTCCACGGCGTGGGCGCGGGCACCTCGCACGCTGCCGGCATGTCGATCGACTTGAAGTCGGCCGGGCCGACGATCTCCAGGTACTCCATGTCGGGCGAGTAGTCGAACAGGTAATGAACGATGCCCGGGCGCTGGTGCACGCAGTCGCCGGCCTCGACCAGCGTCTCCCGGTCGCCGTACATGAACTTGGCCCAGCCCTTGGTCATGATGACGATCTGGAAGTCCGCTTCATGACGGTGCCAGCCGGTGCCCTTTTCCGGTGCCATGTTCGCCTTCACCAGATGCGCGATGACGGCGCCGTTCGTCGCGTCGGCCACGCCCAGGTCCCTGTAGAGGAAGAAGTCGCGCAGGCCGTCGCTGCGCCACGCGGTATCGGCGGGCTTGACGTGGGAGAACTTCGTGCTCGTCTTGTCCAACATGGGGCGGCTCCTGCGGCGGCTGAGAATGTGCAGGTGCAGCATGCATAAGGTGTTCCAGCGTGCCGGTGCGATGGCGGGCGGTGGCCTTCACTCCGGCTTAACTCTGACTCCCTATGCTGGGCACGCGCGCCCGACGCAACCGAACTGCAGTTCGGACCGCGCGTCGGATGACCGCACTTCATGCCCACCGTGCCCGACCAGAACACCGACGCGACCGCAGAGACGGACTTCGAGGCCAGCTATCGGGAGCACGTGCTGCGCTGCCGGCCGCAGCCGACGCCGGACGGTCGCTTCCTCGCCTACGTGATCATCGGCCGCGACATCGGCATTGTGCATACTCAGGCCTCGGTCACCCCCGATCTGCCCAGCTTCGCACGGCGCGAAGACGCCGCCTGCGCGGGATTGCTCGCCGGGCAGCACTGGGTCGACCTCCATGCCGAGCCCCCCGAGCGCCGCCAGACGATGCGTGTCCTGTTGATCGAAGACGATGCAATGATCGGCCGCGCCGCGGGCCGCGGCCTGCGCCAGGCCGGTTTCACGGTCGACTGGGTCACCGACGGTCCGGCCGGCCAGGCGGCGATCGCCAACGGCGTCTATGACGTGGTGATCCTGGATCTCGGCCTGCCGCACCTGGACGGCATGACGCTGCTGCAGGGGCTGCGCGCACGGCGCGACGCCGTCCCGGTGCTGATCGTCAGCGCCCGTGACGCCGTCACCGACCGGATCGCCGGGCTCAATGCAGGCGCCGACGACTACCTGCTCAAGCCCTTCGATCTCGATGAGCTCGTCGCGCGCGTGCGGGCGCTGATCCGGCGCCATGCCGGAGCGGTGTCGGGGCTGCTGAGCGCGGGCCCGCTGAGCCTGGACCCGGTCGGGCGCACCGTCACGCTGGAAGGCAGGGCGTTGAGCCTCACGGCGAAGGAATTCGCACTGCTGGAGGCGCTGCTGCGCAAGCCCGGAACGGTGCTCTCGCGCGAGCGGCTCGAGGAGTCGATCTACGGCTGGGGCGAGGAGGTCGGCAGCAATGCGGTCGAGGTCCACCTGCACAACCTGCGGCGCAAGATCGGCGTCGCCACGATCCGAAACGTGCGTGGAGTCGGCTACAAGATTGCCGGATGAGGCCGCCTTCGATCCGCCGCCACCTGCTGGTCTGGGTGCTGGGTGCTCTGTGCGCCGGCGCCTTGATTCTCGTGTTCGCGGCGTACCGGCTGACCCTCCGCGAAATCGACGAGGCGCTCGACGACGGCCTGCGGCAGACGGCACTGCTGCTCGCGGACCGCGACCTCGCGGGAGCGCTGCCCATCGGGCCGGTGGAGCACCTCGCCGCCGCGGCGGACACGGAATCGAAGCTGGTGGCGATCGCCCGCCGCCACGACGGCTCGCTGCTGTTCAGCTCCGAACCGAAGATGGCGCTGGACTTCCAGCTCGTCCCGGGCCCGTCCTTGCAGACGGCAAGCGACGCGCCATGGCATGTGTTCACGGTGGTCCAGGGCGACCGCATCATCCAGGTCGCGCAGCCGGTGTCGGTGCGGCGCGAGATGGCGGCGGAGTCGGCATCCCAGCTGCTGCTTCCGCTGGTGGGGCTGGTCGCGA
>JAYSLR010000465.1:0-6841 GCA_043725365.1 Rhizobacter sp.
CCGGATCGGCGGCGTCGGCCGCTACTACTACCTGCCCGCGGCGCACGGCGACCTGCCGTCGACCGAGGAGCACTTTCCGGCGCTCGCCGACCTGCTGACGGCCGGTACGACCGCGCGGCTGTCGGTCACGCCGCCGGCGGTGCGCGCGATCCAGCAGCCGCTGCCGGTGAGCTACGACGCCGGCCCGCCGACCGCCGACGATCCCGACGCGCTGCAGCGCGGCCTGATGGGCGGCTCCAAGCGCAACCGCATTCCGCCGCGGCCCAAGCGCCGGCTCGAAGTCACCGTGAAGGCGATGGACCTGCGCTTCGTCTCGCAGCCCATCATGGTCGGCCACTACGAGCGCGACCCGATCGCCGGCGCCGAGTCGCTGATCGACCGCGAACTGCTCGGCGGCGATCTGAGCGAGCGTTACAGCCTGGGCCTGTACGCCGGCGGGCGCGGCACCGCGACCGTGGTGCTGCGCGTGCCGAACGACGTCGAGCGCCAGCGCGGCGGCCTGTCGGGTGCGGTCGTCACCGGCCTGGGCTCGTACGACCGCGCGCTGAGCCCGTCGGACCTGCTTGAAGCGGTGCGCACCGGTGCGCTGCGCTACCTGCTGCAGGTGATCGACGTGCTCGGCAAGGGCGACCGCGAGGTGCCGCTCGCGACGCTGCTGCTGGGCTACAACTCGTCGGCCAACCTGACGGTCGCGGCCTCGGTCGAGGCGCTGGTGCGCGGCGTGATGGAGGCGAACGCGAAGTTCTTCGAAACGACGCGGCTGAACATCCGCATCAGCCGGCTCGACATCGTCGAGATCTACCTCGACACCTCGATCAGCGCCGTCTACGCACTGCGGCAGATCGGGCCACAACTCGCCGCGCAGGCGGCGAAGCACGGCACGATGCTGGTGTGTCGCAGCGAGCTCGTGCAGGGCGAAGGCCTGCGCCAGCGCCTGTTCGACGACCGCAGCTCGAGCTACTGGCCGCGCCTGATCATCGCCGACGCCGACCGCGACGACGCCTGCGCGCCGGACGGCACCAGCGTGCCCAAGGGCAGCGCCGATGCCGGTGCGCCGGCCGCGGCGCCGATCGCGGACCGGCTGCGTTTCACCTACATTGGCCAGCGCGCGCGCGCCGAGTCGGTGGCGCTGCAGCGCCAGCCGGGTCTGATCGAGCAACTCGTCGCGCAGCAGCTGCACAACCCGACCTGGAACGAAGACTTCGGTCGCATGCTGTTCCAGCTGATGGTGCCGCACGACTTCAAGGACGCGGCGCGCCAGCTCGACCGGGTCGTGCTCGTCGTCGATGCCTGCACCGCGAACCTGCCCTGGGAGCTGATGCTCGCCGACGACCCGGCGCGCAGCGATGACGACAAGCTGCCGCTCGCGCTGCGCACCGCGGTCGTGCGGCAGCTGACGAGCTGGCGCTTCCGCACCCATGTGCGCCAGGGCATCGAGCGGCGCGCGCTGGTGATCGGCAACCCGTCGGTGGCCGGCTTCACCGAGGCGTTCCCGCTGATCGACGGCCGACCCACGCAGGCGCCGCCGGCGCTGCCGGGCGCGCAGGCCGAGGCCGAGGCCACCGCGGTCGTGCTCGGCAGCATGGGCTACGCGGTCGAGTCGGTGATCGGCGACTTCCGCAGCGCCAGCGACGTGCTGACCAAGCTCTACAGCCAGCCCTGGCGCCTGCTGCACATTTCGGCGCACGGTGTGTTCGACCTGCTGCACGTCGATGGCCGGCGCCGCAGCGGCGTGCTGCTGTCGGGTGGCCTCTTGATCACCGCGGCCGAGATCGCGGCGATGGAGACGGTGCCCGAGCTGGTGTTCCTGAACTGCTGCCACCTCGGCCAGATGGACACGGGTAAGAGCGGCAACAAGCTCGCCGCCAGCGTCGCACGCGAGCTGATCGAGGTCGGCGTGCGCTGTGTCGTCGTGGCCGGCTGGGCCGTCAACGACGATTCCGCGAAGCTGTTCGGCCAGTCGTTCTACGAGCAGGTGCTGCTGCGCCGCCGGCCCTTCGGCGACGCGGTCTTCGAGGCGCGCCGCGCGGTCTGGCAGGCGCACCCCGACGACATCACCTGGGGCGCGTTCCAGGCCTACGGCGAGCCCGGCTGGCTGGCCGAGCCACGCGCCCCCGACGCGCCGAGCACCGACGCCGGCAGCCCGCCAGTGTCGCCTGAGGAACTGCTCGACGAGCTGGCGCGCCGCCGTGCCGACCTGTCGCGCCGCCGCGAGAATTTCTCCGACGCCGAGTTGCGTGCCCAGGCCGACGCGATCGCAACGTTGCTGAAGCAGCGCTGCCCGCCGGCCTGGCAGAACCTGCCGCAGCTGCAGTCGGCGCTGGGTCGGACCTGGTTCGAGCTCGGCCAGCTCGAACGCGCGCGCGACTGCCTGCTCGCCGCGGTGCAGGCCGTCGACACGATTGGCCTGGTGCCGATCCACGACATCGAGAAGCTGGCCAACGTCGAATCGCGGCTGGGCGAGCAGCGCGCGCACGCCGAGTACGCGGTCGGCCCGCACGTGAAGGGCGGTCCGCACACGGCCGAGGCGCTGATCGACATGGCGCTGAAGCGCCTCGACGGCCTCGACGCGCTGGTCGAAACCCGCTTCGCCACGGTGCCCGCGACCGATGCCGCCGGCGCCCCGGCGCTGCCGCCGGCGCCCCACGGCGAACGTGCCGCGCTGCGCGGCAGCGCGTTCAAGCGCAAGGCGGCATTGCAGGCGCGGCGCCTGCTGACGCAACGCCTGGGCGATGCCGACAAGGATGTCGCGCGGCGCGAGATGATCGACAGCCTCGACCGCGCGATTGCCGCCTACCAGAGCGCCGAAGGCAGCCCGGGGAGCAGCGGCTTCAGCCCGTATCACGCCCTGAACCGGCTCGCGCTCGATGCGCTGACCGAGTGGCGCAGCCCGGCCAGCCGGGATGCCGCGATCGAGCTGGCGCAGCAGTGCCGCCGCGCCGCGGCGCAGGGCTTCGAGCTCGACCCGAACCTGTGGGACGCGGTCGCGCAGCCCGAGGCGCTGCTCGTCGAGCACCTGATCGACGGCAGCTTCGCGCGCGCCGGCGACGCCGGCCGCGCGGTGTTCGAGGACGTCGCCCGCGCCTACGCGGCCGCGATGCTCAACGTCACCGTGAAGCCGTCGCAGCTCGACACGATGGTGTCGCAGATGGAGTTGCTGTCGCGGCTGTGCGATGCGCTCGCACTGGTGCAGTTCGACGACGAGGCAATGGCGCGCACCGCTGCACGCCTCGTCGAACTCGCGCAGCGGCTGCAGCCCGGCCGCACGCCGCGCGACGATCGGCCGCACCGGGCGGCCGTCGAGGAGCGCAACGCTGCGGGCCCGGCGCCGGCCACACGTGCCGCAAAACGGGCCAAGCCACCTGCCGCGACCCGGAAGAAGGCGGCCGCGAAGCGCGCCAGGCCGGCGCCGAAGCCGCGCTGACGTTTGTCTCTACTGCGCGTAGCGCAGCACCGCGACGAAGTGGCAGGCGCTGCCGCCGAGCACGAACAGGTGCCAGACGAAGTGCGCGAAACGCAGCCGCGAATCGAACAGGAACACGACCGCGCCGGCGGTGTACGACAGTCCGCCGGCCACCAGCCATGCCAGGCCTGCGCCCGGCACGCGCGCGATCAGCGGCGCCGCCGCGATCACCGCGACCCAGCCCATCGCGACATACAGGCCGGTCGACCACAGCGGGTGTTTCAGCCGGTTCGCGAGCTTCGCCGTGAAGCCCAGCGCAGCCATGGTCCAGACCACGCCGAACAGCGACCAGCCCCAGCCGCCGCGCAGCACGCCGAGCACGAACGGCGTGTAGCTGCCGGCGATGAAGAGGTAGATCGCGGCGTGGTCGAAGCGGTTCAGCCAGTCCTTCGCGCGCCCGGGCGGCCAGGCGTGGTACAGCGTCGAGACCCCGTACAGCAGCATCATCGTCGCCGAGAACACGCAAGCCGCGACGATGTTGATTGCGGTCGAGTTCGACGGTCCGAATCCGAGCAGTACCGGCAACGACGCGATCGCGAGCAGGAAGCCGATGCCGTGGCTGATGCCGTTGGCGAGTTCTTCGCCGAAGGTTTGCGGGCGCTCGGTCAGGGGCATGCCGGCCTCGTGCGTTCAACGTCCGCCGGTCACGTCGATCACCGCGCCCGTCGTGTAGCTCGACGCGTCGGACATCAGCCACAGGATCGCCTCGGCCACTTCCTCGGCGCTGCCGGCGCGCTGCATCGGCACCATCGGTGCCATCTGCGCCGCGCGGTCCGGCGTGCCGCCGGAGGCATGGATCTCGGTGGCGATGATGCCGGGGCGCACCGCGTTGACGCGGATGCCCTCGAGCGCGACCTCTTTGGCCAGCCCCATCGTGAACACGTCGATCGCGCCTTTCGCGGCGGCGTAGTCGACGTACTGCCCGGGCGCGCCGATGCGCGCCGCGGCCGACGACAGATTGACGATCGCGCCGCCGCGCCCGCCGCGGGCTGTCGACATCCGCTTCACGGCCTCGCGCGCGCAGACGAAACTGCCGATCACGTTGATCGCGAACATGCGCTGCAGCCGCTCGACCGTCATCACGTCGACCCGCGAGGGCAGGTCGACGACGCCGGCGTTGTTGACGAGCCCGCCCAGCGGCGGCAGTTCGGCGTCGAGGGCCGCGAACATCGCCAGCACCTGCGCCTCGTCGGCCACGTCGGCCTGCAGCGCCAGCGCGGTGCCGCCGGCGTCGCGGATGCGCGCGACCATGCTCTGCGCGGCAGCGCTGCCGTGCGTGTAGTTCACCGCGACGGCCCAGCCGCGCTGCGCGGCCAGCCAGCTGGTGGCACCACCGATGCCGCGGCCGCCCCCGGTCACGAGAACGGTGCGTGCAGGGGCGGTCGAGGCTGGGTTCATCGGGTGTCTCCTTCGGGGGTGGCCGGCTCGCGCCGGCATGGCTATTCGTCGTCGGCGGGCGCGGCGGCGTCGCCGCGGTCCGGTTCCTTCGCCTTCTTGTCGAGCGTGGCCTTCAGCGGTGCGAGGCCGTCGATGAAGGCGTCGGTCGAGACCGGCCGGGCCAGGCGCAGCGCGGGCGGGAACAGGTGGCTCATGTAGAGCTCGTCGCCGAACTGGTCGCTGCGCTGCACGTTGAACCAGAGCGAGAGCAGCACGCCGACGACCGCGCAGGTCACCGCGACCCACTTGAGCAGCCGGTGCCGGGCCGGCTCGACCGCGAGCAGGTGAAAGTACAGCGCCGCGGCGATCACCGCGATCGAGCCGACGAAATCGAAATCGGTCAGCCAGGGCCACGACAGCGCGAACGCCAGCAGCGCCGGCAGCGTGGTGACGGCGAGCAGCGCGAGGCTCGCGACCAGGAACACGCGCAGATGCCAGCCGAAGTGGGCCTGGCGCGTGAAGGTCTTCGACAGCAGCGCCCAGACCGTGCACCACACCGCCGCGCCGACGACGCCGCCGAGCAGCGTGTTGCCGGCAGCACGTGGGAAGGCCTCGGGGTCGGTGTCGAGGTAGGTGTTGAACAGCGCGCCGGCGATCAGCAGCAGCGCGGCGATCGCCAGCGGCGCGGCGCGCCGCGCCAGCGAGCCGGCCGGTGCGAGCACCAGTTCGGGGGCGAGCACGTGCCCGGGCAGGCGCAGCCGCAGTGCGGTGCGCCCGATGTCGAGTTCGATCGGCTCGCCGTCGGCGGCCAGGGCCTGGCTGGCACCGCTGCACAGCCGCTGGCGGCCGAACTGCACGCCGTTGCGCGTCTCGCCGACCGTCAGCACCGGGCCGGCTTCGCCGGCCGAGATGCTCAGGTGGTGCGGCGCGATGTGCGGGTCGCCCAGCACCACGTCGTTGTCGAGCGCGCGACCGATGTGCAGCGGCCAGGCGTTGACCACGAAGGACTGGCGGGCCTGGCCGTCGCGGTCGAGCACTTCGAGCACGCCTAGCGGACCCATCCGTAGGCCTCCAGGTAGTGCTTCGCGAGCTTCTGCGCGTTCGCGAAACTCAGCCCCTGCGCATCGAAGCGGCCCTGCACACCGGCCTGCTTCTGATCGAGCGTGGCGACCAGCACCGACAGGTCGTACAGCCCGGGCAGCTTCCTGTAGGCACGCAGGCACACGACCGCGCGCAGCGGCAGGCCGTTGCGGTCGACGTAGTCCTCGTGGCACTGCGGCTTGGTCTGGTGCTCCGAGCGCAGCCGCGTGAAGCTCTCGTTGCGAAAGCTCGCCGCGTAGCGCGCCGCGAAGCGCAACGTGCCCAGCTTCGTGCCGTCGTAGCTCTCGTGGCGCACGCCGATCGCGCCGGTCGTGTAGTCGCCGACGAAGATGCGCGTGTCCATCACGCAGTCGGAGCGCTCGAGGTCGAGCCCGCCGGTGCGCGACGGTTCGCTGCTGCCCCAGCAGCGCATGAACTGGTCGACCGGCACCGGCACCGTGTAGCGCGGGTGCGTGTCGGTCTTCCAGCCCTGCTGGATGAAACGCTCGGTCAGCGTCGCCTGGTGCTGCATCAGCTGGTCGGTGACGATGCCGTAGGCGGCGCCGCGGATCGGCGCGGCGTCGCGCCCGCGCGCCAGCAGCGCGACCGCGAAGCTCGCCGGCACCAGGAAGCTGACCTGTTCGCCGTCGACGCGCCGCGCCACGTTGATGCCGACCACGCGGCCCTGTTCGTCGAGCGCCGGCCCGCCGCTCATGCCGGCGCTGAGCGCGCCGCCGAAGAAGATCTGCGGGTAGAAGCTGCGCGTCACCAGGCCGTTGTAGGTGCCCTCGGTGACCGCGAAGCCGACGTCGAGCGGGTTGCCGAGCGAGTAGATGCGCTCGCCCTGCGCCAGCGGCTGCGTGTCGGGGCGGAACGCCAGCGCGTCGAAGGCGGGCGGTGGCCGGGTCGTGTCGGCGGCCT
>JAYSLR010000466.1:0-3022 GCA_043725365.1 Rhizobacter sp.
CTTCATGCCCAAGCCGATCGTCGGCGACAACGGCTCGGGCATGCACGTCCACCAGTCGGTCTGGAAGGACGGCAAGAACCTGTTCGCCGGTGACGGCTACGCCGGCCTGAGCGAATTCGCGCTGTTCTACATCGGCGGCATCATCAAGCACGCGCGCGCGCTGAACGCGATCACGAACCCGGGCACGAACTCGTACAAGCGCTTGGTGCCGGGCTTCGAAGCGCCGGTGAAGCTGGCCTACTCGAGCAAGAACCGCTCGGCGTCGATCCGCATCCCGCACGTCGCGAACCCGAAGGGCCGCCGCGTCGAGGCGCGCTTCCCGGACCCGCTGATGAACCCGTACCTGGGCTTCTCGGCGATGCTGATGGCCGGCCTGGACGGCGTGGAGAACAAGATCCACCCGGGCGAGGCGGCCACGAAGGACCTGTACCACCTGCCGCCCGAGGAAGACGCGAAGATCCCGACCGTCTGCCACAGCCTGGACCAGGCGCTGGACTACCTCGACAAGGACCGTGCCTTCCTGACCAAGGGCGGCGTGTTCACCGACACCTACCTCGATGCCTACATCGAGCTGAAGATGGCCGAGGTCACGCGCTTCCGGATGGCCACGCACCCGGTCGAGTTCGACATGTACTACACGCTGTAAGGCCAACCGCCGCGCGGCAGCGCGCAGCCAGGGAAGGGGACGGTGCGAACCGTCCCCTTTTGCATGGAGGGCGGCGCGAGGCGATCGGGGCATGCGCGACAATGCGCTGCCGCGGGCGGGCAAGTCCCTGTCATCGCCATCGGTCGGCGCCGCGTTGACGGGTACAGGAGCGAATGCATGAAGGCAGCTGGGTCGATGCGGTGGTGGTGGCTGGTGCTGGCGGTGGGGCTGTCGGCCGGAACGGTTCGGGCGCAGCCGACGAACCCGAACGTCGTCTATCGGTGCCCCGGCAATCCGGTGCTCTACACCGACACGATCTCGGCCAAGGAGGCCAAGGACAAGGGCTGCAAGGTCCTGGAGGGCGCGCCGGTCACGGTGATCCAGGGCTACAAGCCGCGTGCCGGCGCGGCGCCCGGGCCGGCCGGCAGCCGCGTCGACCCGGCCGACCAGCGTGCGCGCGACAGCGACGCGCGCCGCATCCTCGAAGGCGAGCTCAAGCGCGAGGAAGACCGGCTCGCCGAGATGAAGGCCGACTACAACAACGGCCAGCCCGAGCGCCAGGGCAACGAGAAGAACTACCAGAAGTACCTGGACCGCGTGGCCGACATGAAGGCCGCGATCGCGCGCAAGGAAAGCGACATCGCCGCGCTGAAGCGCGAAATCGCCAAGCAGCCGCAGTGAGTGCCGCTGGGCCGTTCCCAAGGCACTTGTTCCCCCTTGGGGGGACCGGCGCGCAGCGCCGTAGGGGGCGCCCGTGACACGCCCGCCGGCAACACCGCCCGAGGCCGAAGGCGCGGGCGCCTACGCGGCGTTCGACCACCTGGCGACGATGATCGCCGTGGTCGGCGTCGATGGCCAGTGCGTGTTCGCGAACGCGTCGTTCGAGAACGTGCTCGGCCTGTCGCGCCGCAGCGTGCAGCGCGGCTCGGTGTTCGACTGGTTCGTCGACCCGCAGCGCCTGCAGGACACCGTCGCCGCGGTCTGCCGCAACGACTTCGCCACCAGCCGCCTCGAGGCGCTGCTGCGCCGGCCGGGCGCGCTGCACGGCGAGGCGCCGCTGCCGGTGCACGTCATCGTCAACCAGATGGACGCCTCGTCGCAGCAGGCCATCGTCGAGCTGGTCGAGATCGAGCAGCAGACGCGCCAGGACCGCGAGGAGCGTGCGCTGGGCCAGGCGCAGGTCACGAAGGAGCTGATCCGCAACCTCGCGCACGAGATCAAGAACCCGCTCGGCGGCATCCGCGGCGCCGCGCAACTGCTCGAGATGGAGGTCGAATCGCGCGCGCTGCACGAGTACACGCAGGTCATCATCGGCGAGGCGGACCGGCTGCAGGCGCTGGTGGACCGGCTGCTTGCGCCGCACCGCAAGCCCCACGTGGTGAGCGACATGAACATCCACGAGGTCTGCGAGCGCGTGCGGGCGCTGATCCAGGCCGAGTTCCCGCGCGGCCTGGCGATCGAGCGCGACTACGACATCTCGATCCCCGACTTCCGCGGCGACCGCGAGCAGCTGATCCAGGCGGTGCTGAACATCGCGCACAACGCGGCCCAGGCATTGGCCGAGCGCATCGCGGTCGGCGATGCGCGCATCCTGCTGCGCACGCGCATCGCGCGCCAGGCGACGCTGGGCAAGCAGCGCTATCGTCTGGCACTGGACTTGCATATCGAGGACAACGGTCCGGGCGTGCCCGAGTCCATCAGGGATCGAATCTTCTACCCTCTGGTATCGGGGCGGGATGGCGGCTCCGGACTCGGGCTCACGCTCGCGCAGACCTTCGTGCAGCAACACCTCGGCACGATCGAATTCGAGAGCGAACCCGGGAGGACAATTTTCAGGATCGTGATTCCGTTGCCTTGACGTGTCGATCGGCGCCACAAGCGCGGAGCGGCCGGCGCGGGAGCAGACGACAACTCAGGGCAGGGCATGAAACCCATCTGGATCGTTGACGACGACCAATCCATCCGCTTCGTGCTGGAGAAGGCACTCGCGCGCGAAGAGTTCGCGGTGCGCAGTTTCACGAATTCGCGCGACGTGCTCGCCGCGCTCGACGACGACGAGCCGCAGGTGCTGGTCTCCGACATCCGCATGCCGGGCGGCTCGGGCATCGAGCTGCTGGCCAAGGTGCGCGAGCGCATGCCGGCGCTGCCGGTGATCATCATGACCGCGTACTCCGACCTGGACAGCGCCGTCAGCGCGTTCCAGGGCGGCGCGTTCGAGTACCTGCCCAAGCCCTTCGACGTGCCCAAGGCGGTCGAGCTGATCCGGCGCGCCGTCGACGAGAGCCTGCGCGAGGAGGTGCGCGACGAAAAGGCCGCGCAGATGCCCGAGATGCTCGGCCAGGCGCCGGCGATGCAGGACGTGTTCCGCGCGATCGG
>JAYSLR010000467.1:0-8138 GCA_043725365.1 Rhizobacter sp.
GCCGGTCTTTCAGCTCGGGCACCGGGATCAGGCCGTCGAACAGCCAGCTGCCATCGGCGCGCTGCACCGCCCAGGCGTCGTCGTCGGTCGGCGTGGCGAACTCGCCGGTGATCGCCTCCAGCACGTCGCGCACGGTGATCATGCCCTGCACCTCGCCGTACTCGTCGACGACGAACACGAGCTGCGCGCTCGACGCGCGAAAGTGCTCGAGCAGCTCCATGCCCGACAGCGTCTCGGGCACGAACACCGAGGGCTGCAGCCCCTCGGCCAGCGACATCGCGTGGCCCTTCATCACCTGCTGCAGCAGGGTCTGCGCCGAGATCACGCCGAGCACGTCGTCCAGCCCGCCGCGGCACACCGGGTAGCGCGAGTGTTCCTCGTCGCCGATCAGCGCCAGCACCTCGTCGGTCGACGCGGCGACGTCGAGCCAGACGATCTCGGCGCGCGGGATCATCATCGAGCCGACCTGGCGGTCGTCGAGGCGGAACACGTTGCGCACCATCTGGTGCTCCTGCGCCTCGATCACGCCGGCGTCCAGACCTTCCTCGAGGCTCGCGTTGATCTCTTCCTCGGTGACGCTGCGGTCCGGGTTGCCGGTGATGCCGAACAGGCGCAGCGTGGTCTCGGTGCACCACGACAGCAGCTTGATGAACGGCCGCGTGATCAGCGACAGCCACTCCATCGGCCGCGAGACCACGCGCGCCACCGCCTCCGGGTACATCAGGCCGAAGCGCTTGGGCACGAGCTCGCCGAAGATGATCGTGACGAAGGTGACGGTGACGACGACCATCGCGGTCGCGGTGATCTCGGCCGCGCGCTGCGCGATCGGGAACGTGTCGTGCAGCCAGCGCGCGAACGGCGCCGAGAACGCGGCGTCGCCGACGATGCCGTTCAGGATGCCGATCGAGGTGATGCCGACCTGCACCACCGAGAGGAACTTGGTCGGGTTGTCGTGCAGATTCAGCGCCGCCTGCGCCCCCGATTCGCCTGCCTCCAGCATCACCTGCAGGCGTGCCTTGCGGCTCGCCGTGAGCGCCATCTCGGACATCGCGAACAGCGCGTTCAGCAGGATCAGGAAGAACAGAAGGGCAACGTCCATGCGGGGCGCGCGGCAATCGAGGAACGGCCAGCGTAGCAGAAACATCTGCGCGCCCCGCTAGCATCGAGGCATGGACTACGTGATCGGCGATGTGCAAGGCTGCTGCAGCGCGCTCGATGCGCTGCTCGCGAAGATCGATTTCTCGCCGTCGCGCGATCGCCTGTACCTGCTCGGCGACATGGTCAACCGCGGCCCGCAGTCGCTGCGCACGCTGCGCCGGCTGCGCGGCTTCGGCGACGCGGCCGTCTGCCTGCTCGGCAACCACGACCTGAACCTGCTCGCGGTTGCGCAGGGCGTGCGCCGGCCGCACGCCGGCGACACGATCGACGAGATCCTCGGCGCGCCCGACCGCGAGGCCTGGCTAGAGTGGCTGCGCCAGCGCCGCATGGCGGTGCATGCGCACGGCTGGCTGATGGTGCACGCCGGCGTCGTGCCGCAGTGGGACGCGGCACAGACGCTGACGCTCGCCGGCGAGGTCGAGGCGCTGCTGCGCAGCGACGCGCTCGCCGAGTTCCTGCCGCAGATGTACGGCGACCAGCCGCTGCGCTGGAGCGACGCGCTGCAAGCCACCGAGCGCTGGCGCTTCGTCATCAACGTGCTGACGCGGGTGCGCTTCGTCGCCGCCGACGGCACGCTCGACCTCGTCACGAAGGAAGGCACGGATGGTGCGCTGCCCGGCTTCACGCCCTGGTTCGAGGTGCCAGGGCGGCGCACCGAGGGCACGCCGATCGCGTTCGGCCACTGGGCCAGCCTGGGGCTCGTCTCGCGCCCCGACCTGCTCGCGCTCGACACCGGCTGCGTCTGGGGCCGGCAACTCTCGGCCGCGCGCATCGACGGCGGGCGGCGCGAGATCGTCCAGGTCGAGTGCGGCTGACCGAGGAGCGCAGGACCGGGCGCTCGATACAATTGCGGCACTGGTTCTTCGCCGGAGACGTGGCCGAGCGATAGGACTTGCCGGGAACGGGTCGAGACGGGTCAGCGGATGCTGCGTCTACACTTCGAACGATCGACAGGAGAGATGGCAGAGCGGTCGATTGCACTGGTCTTGAAAACCAGCGACGGGCAACCGTCCGTGGGTTCGAATCCCACTCTCTCCGCCGCTACTCGAGGGGCCCAACCTACCCCGCTCCAGTTGCTCGCGCAGCGCAGTGAGTGGACACCGCTTGCACGCGCAGCCCTCTGAACTGTCCGGCGGCAACCCTGTGATCGCGATAGCGCAAGAACACACGATACCTGCGCGAGTATCTTGTGCACATGGTACGAGCCGCATCTCGGATCTTGACCAGCACCCTAGCCAAGACCAAGGAGTTGATCGCGCTGGCGCTCGGCGTCGCCGCGCGCTGCGATCCCTGCATCGGCTTTCATGCGAGGACCCTGGTCAAGCTGGGCGCCACGCGCCAGGAGATCCACGAGACACTCGGTGTGACCACGTACATGGGTGGTGGCCCATCGCTGATGAATGCCGCCAATGCGGTCGCCGCCTTCGATGAGTTCGCGAGGACTCCTGCGGCCAAGACAGCCTAGCGTCGCGTCAGGCAGCTTGCAGGTGCATGCAGGCCTGGCGGCGGGGGTCGCCAGCCGCGGGCCGACCATTGGCTGGCGAGGCAGTTCCACCGGGTTGCTCTACGATGCGCGCCGGGGAGGCTCCCAGGGCGCACACTTGTGAGTTCTCAACCCGTCAACCCGCGCTTGAAAGCCGCCTGAGAGGCCCTTCGAGCGACCCACCGACACTTCAAGCCTTCTTGCCGGACCCACCGCCAACCATGAACTCCGATCCCAGCACAGATACTCTCGTGGACGATGAACTCGACGTGCTCGCCGAGCTGGTGCCGATCGCCGGGCGAGACATCATCGAACTCGGTTGCGGTGCGGCAAAGCTGGCCCGCTCGCTGCTGGAGCGCCACCCGGACAGCAAGGTCACCGGCCTGGAGGTCGACGAGCGCCAGCATGCCAAGAACCTGGCATCGCCACAGCCCGGCCTTCGCTTCGTCGCGGGAGGCGCGCAGGCCATCCCGTTCCCGGACGCGAGCCTCGACGTGGCGCTGATGCTCAAGTCCCTGCACCATGTCCCGATGCCGCTGCTGGCGAAGGCGCTGGATGAGGCCGCCCGCGTGCTGCGCCCGCACGGATACCTTTACGTGTCGGAGCCGGTCTATGGCGGGCCCTTCAACGAGCTGATCCGCCTGTTCAACGACGAGGGTGTCGTCAGGGCGGCTGCGCAGGCGGCCCTCGATGCGGCACTCCGCGCCGATGTCTGGGAGCAGGTGGCAGAACGGTTCTTCGAGATGCCGGTGAGCTTCGAGGACTTTGCCGACTTCGAACAGCGCATGATGCGCCCCACCTTCGCCGACCATCACATCGACGACGCCAAGCTCGCCGCGGTGAGCGCTGCCTTCGCACCCCACATGACGGCAGGCGGCGCGCGCTTCGCCCGGCCCATGCATGTTCGTGTTCTGCGCAAGCGCGGCTGAGCTGCACGAGGTCGCCAGACGGCGCCAGCCGCCCGCTCAGAAAAAGTCCGCCTCGCCCAGCTCGTAGGTCTGCATGTTCCCGGCGCCGGCGGCGTACAGCGGCACGGTGGTGACGCTGTGCTGTGCGGCGCCACTGGCGGGCACCTCTTCGAGGATGAAGGCCGGTGCGCGCAGCAGGCCGCCGGTGGCGAGGTTGCGGTAGCGCAGGTCGTAGGTGCCGATGCTCAGGCCGACGATCCGCAGGCGCACATGCGCGGCGACGAACACGGTGCGCACCGGCAATGGGGTCGGCCCGTCGAGCGACACCAGCTTGGCGAACATGTCGGCGTCGTTGCGCGAGTTGTCGATCGTCACGTCCGACAGCCCGCCCCTGTTCAGCTGCGGGTAGCCGTCGACGTAGCCGGAGCGCGCCGGCCACGCATGCCCGTTCGGCGCGTTCGGCGGCCTGACGTAGCCCGTGTGCCGCTGCACCACCGCGCCGGTCGCGGTGATCTGCGCGCCCAGCCCCGGCTCCAGCAGCGCGCGGCCCGACACGACCGCCAGGCCGAGCGTCACCCCCGCGGCGCAGGCATAGGCCAGGCGGTGTTTGAGCAGATGGTCCTTGTACGCGGCGACGCGCCGATGCAGCCGGTCCTGCCGGTCACGCCGCTCCGATTCCGTCGCGGCAGCGGATGCGGCGCGCCCGGCGGTCGGCGCGTGCAAGGTGTGCCTGGTGCGGACCGGCCGCGCGGTCGGCCGCTCGACCTGCAGGATCCACAGGTCGTGTTCGCGCCGCTTCGCGGGATCGGACAGTACCGCATAGGCGACATTGATCACCGCCATGATGCGCTGCGCCTCGGCGCTGTCGGGGTGACGGTCGGGGTGGTGCTTGCGCGTCAGCGCCCGGTAGGCTGCGCGGATCGCGTCGGGCGAGGCGTCGCGCGCGACCTTCAGGTTCTCGTAGTGGCTGTGGACGTTGGGCATGAGGCGGGAGCGCGCGGCGACCCGCGATCATGCCCACTTCGGCGCGCCGGGTGCGTGCGGCCCCTCGGCAAGGACGATCGCGGCACAAGCCTTCACGTTGCGCCGCAGGTCGCGCAACGCGGCTCGCCTACGATGCGCGGTCGTCGGCCATTCCCGCGCGGGCATGAAACACAGCATCTTTCTGCAGATCGAGTTCTTCCTGCTGGTCACCTTTTCAGTGGTCGTACCGGTGCTCCTGTTCTGGGTGCTGCTCGTCAAGCGCACGATCAGCCGCACCGCGGTGCTCGGGCTGGGGCTGGTGCTGATCGCGGTCGCCGGGGTCGACGTGGCGCTGCTGCGCCTGCTCGCGACCAAGGCGGCGAGCGGCGGCGTGCCGCTGCAGGACAACGTCTTCGCGTCCGAGGTCGCGCTGGGCCTGTACCTGCTGCCGGCGCTGTTCGCCGGCATCGGCATCAACCTGGTCTCGCACGTGCTGATCCACCACCTGGGTGCCGCCGAGCGGCGCTTCGATCAGAATCAGAATCACCCGCCGCGCTGATTCGCCGGCGCCGCCGCAGGGGTTGCCGCATGATTGTCCGCATCGAGATCCACCGCACCGACGACGTCTACGAGTACCGCGTCGTCGCCGACGGCGAGGTGCTGTTCGACGACACCGGCTTCAGTTCGGTCGTGCACTGCCTGGCGGGCGCGGTCGAGGGGCTCCCGCCGCCCGTCCGGGCGGTCGAGGTGGCCTGCGGCGGCGTCGTCTCGGGCACCTACCCGCTGACGGTGCTGGCGGCCAGCGCCGAACAGGTCGCGCAGCACGCCGTCAACACCACCGCGGCGGTGTGGGAGGCGCTGCAGGACTGAGAGTGTGAGAGGCCGGTTCGAACGCCGGCGGCGCTCAGCGCCGGACCCAGCCGCCGCCGTGCAGGTGCCAGCGACCGCCCTGCTGCACCCAGGCGTGCGAGCGCCAGGTGTAGCCCGGCCGCGGATGCTCCCAGCGGCCTCCCACCCACGCATGGCGGCCCCCGCGCCAACCCCAGTAGCCGCCGATCCAGATCGCACCGGCGTACGGGATGGCCGGCACGACTTCGACGTACGAGGCCGGCGGTGCGACGTCGACCACGGCCTCGTCGCCGTCGGCCGGCACCGGCTGCGCGTAGACCGGCGCCGGTTGCGCATAGGCGGGCACCGGCTGCGAATACACCACCGGGCGCGCCGGGTACGGCGCGACGACGCAGGCCGACAGCAGCGTGGCCGAAAGCGGGGCAAGGATCAGAAGTCGTGTTGGAACCATGTCGTTCTCCGCGAGCAGCAGCCGCCAGCGGGCGGCCGGTCTCCGTTTAACTGCCGGGGCCGCCGCGCGGCCGACACCGGACGCCGCCCTTTACAGATATTTTCAGGCTCGCGCTCAGGCGCCGGCGAGCCGGTCGATCGCGGCGTTCACCGCCATCGCGTAACCACCGACGCCAAACCCGACGATCACGCCGGCGGCGATCGGCGACAGGTACGAGTGGTGCCGGAACGGCTCGCGCTGGTGCACGTTCGACACATGCACCTCGATGAACGGGATCGCCACCCCGGCCAGCGCGTCGCGCAGCACGACGCTGGTGTGGGTCAGGCCGCCGGGGTTGATCACGATGCAGCCGGTGCCGTCGAGCCGCGCGGCGTGGATGCGGTCGATCAGCACGCCCTCGTGGTTGCTCTGCAGGCAGTCGATCACGGCACCGCGGGCCGCGGCGAGCGTCGTCGCCGTCGCCTCGACGTCCGCCAGCGTGGCGTGGCCGTAGACCTGCGGCTCGCGCGTGCCGAGCAGGTTCAGGTTGGGTCCATTGAGCAGCAGGATCTTGATCATCGTGGCCTCGTGCGGTCGAACCGCGCCATTGTGTCGCAGCGCGGCACGCACCTTCCCTGTACCATCGTCGCACACCGGCAAGGGAGCGAAGCGCGCATGATCAAATCCATCGCCACCATCGGCGGGCTCGGCCTCGCGGTGGCCTTCGTCGTCGTGTTCTTCGTCGGGCGCACCGAGACCAAGCAGCTCAACGAGGTGGCTCCGCGCGTGGGCATGAGTTACGACGAGCTGATGGCCTTGGGCCCGCGCATCGCGTCGAGCACCGGCGTCACGCTCGGCAGCTCGCGCCACGTCGTGTACCTGCTCGCGTGCAGCGGGCTGTCGAGCAGGGCCACGCTCGAGGCCCAGGCGGCGCAGGCCAGCAGCCTGGCCCGGCAACAGCGCCTGAGCGACCGCGAGGCGGTCGTGGCGATCCTGGCCCAGCGCGACGGTGCCGGCGCGACGGCGAACCTGAAGGGCTGCTGACGCGCTACCCCAGGCAGGTGCGGTTCTTGCCGGTGCGCTTGGCCTCGTACAGGCCCTGATCGGCGCGTTCCAGCGCGTCCTCGATGCGCTCGCCTGGCCGGTAGGCCGTGACGCCGGCCGAGAAGGTCACGAACACCCGCTGGTGCTCGTGCATGAACAGCCCGCCGGTCAGCGAACGCTGCAGCCGCGTCAGGATCTGCTGCGCCTCGGCCACCGCGGTATCGGGCAGCAGCACGACGAACTCCTCGCCGCCGTAGCGTGCGACCCGGTCGGTCGGCCGCAACGTGCTGCTGACGACGGCCGCCAGCGATTTCAGCGCCTCGTCGCCGGCACCGTGGCCGAGCTCGTCGTTCAGGCGCTTGAAGTTGTCGATGTCGAGCAGGCCGACCGACAGCGTCGCGCCGCTCCGCTCGTGGCGCGCGCGCTCCGCCTCGAAG
This sequence comes from Rhizobacter sp., assembly GCA_043725365.1. Lineage (GTDB taxonomy): Bacteria > Pseudomonadota > Gammaproteobacteria > Burkholderiales > Burkholderiaceae_C > LMDS01. The sequence goes on from JAYSLR010000467.1 coordinate 7,273, forward strand.
GCCTGCGCCAGGCCGCGCCGGTTCGCGATCTGAGTGAGCTGATCGGTCGCGATCTCGTTCGACAGGCGCTGCATCTCGGCTTCGAGCTCGTTGACGCGCTGCGTCAGGCCCTGCGCCCGGCCGTGCTCATCCTGCAGGCGTTCCTGGGTCTGCTGCACCAGCGCCTGCACGCTGCGGCTTTCCTCGACCATCTCGCGCACCGCGCCAGCCAGGCTCTCGAGCGAATCGGCCTTCTCGATCACGTCGGCGTAGCGGCCGACGCTGTCGTGGAAGTGGCCGGTGCGCGAGCCCAGTTCGTCGAGCTCGCTGAGCATGCGGTTGATCATGCCCTTGAGCGAGTCGCGCGCGCGTTCGCGCTCGGCGCGCAGTTGGCCCTGGCGCTCGCGCGTGTCGCGCAGCAGCTCGCTGACGGCCCGGATGCCGCGCGCGCTCAGGCCCTCGTCGATCTTGACCTGCATCGCCTCGCACTGGCCTTTGGCCCAGCTGTCGTTCTCGGCCAGGTCGGTCAGGCTCGCGGTCAGCTCGGCGCACAGGCTGCCGAGCTGGTCGAGCAGGCGGTGGCGATGCTGCAGCACCGGCGCCGCGCGCCGGCACAGCGCCTCGAGTTCGTCGATCAGCGCCGGCGTGGCGCCTTCGTGCTCGATGCGCTCGACCAGCGCGGCGAGCGCGAGCGTGATCTCGTGCGGCGCGTCGGCCTGCAGCGGCATGGCCGCCTGAAGCGTGACACCGAGCGCGTTGACCGCCCGGCCCCAGGGCAGCGGCGCGAGCGCCTCCAGCGGCGCGGCCGAGGTCGGCGCCGGCGCGAAATCGGTCGGCAGCTCGTCGGGCGACGCCTCGGCCGGCGGCGCGCTTTCGCTGTCCCAGCT
>JAYSLR010000468.1:0-2449 GCA_043725365.1 Rhizobacter sp.
CTGGTGCATCGTCAGCAGCGCGTGGACCTCGTTCGCGCTGAACCACAGGCCCGGCAGCTCGTGGCGCGTCGCCTGCGGCGCGCCCGCCTTCGCCTCGGCGAAGCGGTAGCCGTTGTCGAAGGCGTCGTAGACGATCGGCGCGCTCAGGCGGTCGCGCAGGTACTGCAGATCGCGCTTCAGCGTGGCGGGCGACACGTCGAGTTCTTCCTGCAGCGCCGCGAAGCTGACGCAACCGCGACTGCGCAGCAGCAATTCGATCTTGTAGAAGCGCTCGGTGCGATCCATGCGTCGTGTCCCTGCCCGTCCGGTGGCTCATGGCGTGAGCCAGTGGCGCAAAGCATACCGCGAGCCGCCGGCGCTTGATGGCTCACCCTGTGAGCTACCAGGCCGCAACACTGGCTCCATCGCTGCGAGAGGTTCGCGGCGAATGCCCCGGAGCCACGCCATGACCACGACCCTGATCGATCTGCAAACCGGCCTTCCCCACACCGGCCTGACGGCGCACGAGCACGTCGGCTTCGAGCTCGGCTGGGACTATGCCCACTACCACGCCTGCCCGCCGGCGCCGTACGCGCAGGAACCGTCGCCGCTGCGCGACGGCCTGCTCGCCGGCCAAGCCGCGTTCGGCGTGCGCACGCTGGCCGCGACGCGCCATGTGCGCAAGTGGCTGCAGCTGCGTCTGCACGCCTGGCTGCGCGGGCGCAGCGTCGAGCTGGTGCAGGTGACGCCGAACTACCTGCAGCAGATCGACACGAGCCACTGCCCGATCACGCGCGTCGCGCTGTCGAGTGCCACGCTCGAGGCGAGCGACGCCTCGGTCGACCGCGTCCGCAACGACGCCGGCTACGCCGCCGGCAACCTCGCGGTGATGAGCACCAAGGCGAACCACGCGAAGGCCGCGCACGGCTTCGGCGGCGCGCTGCGCTTCGTGCAGCAGATCGAGGCTGAGCAGCTGCCGGGCCTGGGGGGTCTCAGTGCCGAGCAGTGGTCGCGCGTCGCCGTGCTGTGCAGCTTCGTCGAGCCCTTGCCGCACGACGAGGCCTGCGCGCTGCCGCTGCTGGTGCTGCCGCCGAACCGCCTGCGCCTGTTCAACCCGGCGCAGGCGCTGCAGGCCTTCGTCAGCCAGCAGTTGCTGAAGCCCGGCTGGAGCCAGCGCGTCGGCCGCTTCGAAGAACTGCTGCCCGGCAAGGCCTTGCGGCGCGACTTTCGGAGTTTCTTCATGAGCCTGCTGCCGCGCGTGATGGAGGCCGGCCGCCCTGTCGGCGTGCCGCACGCACGCTGGGCGATCGAGGACGCCTGGCGCGCGCCGCTGGTACAGCAGCGCTGGACGCGCTTCGCGCGCCAGCTCGGCGCCGGGCAGTGCGAGGCGCTGCTGGCACGTGCCGCGGCCCGCCAGCTCGGCGCGACCCTGCTGCTGCCGCTGACCGACGCCGGTGCGACCGACGGCTGGAATCTCGCGACGCGCGGCTACCTGCCGCACACCGCGAACGTGCCGCACGCCGGCGCCGTGCCCGACCAGCGCCAGCAGCAACTCGCCTGGTAGCGCGCGCCGCCGTCGTGCAGCGGGCGCGGCGCAGCCGGGCGCGCAATTCGATGGGGCGGTGCGCTGAAACCTCGGCCGAACAGGCCTATGCTTTCGGCGCACGTCACCACCCGGACCGCCGCCACCATGCCATCGACCGCCGCACCCCATCCGTTCACCGATGCCCGCGATTTCCTGCTGAAGCACCGCGAGGACTACGACACCGCGTACCGCGATTTCCGCTGGCCGGTGCTCGACGAGTTCAACTGGGCACTCGACCACTTCGATGCGCTCGCCCGCGCACCCGGCACCGCCGATGCGACCGCACTGCACATCGTCGACGAGGACGGCAGCGAAGTGAAGCGCAGCTTCCGGCAGATGAGCGAGCGCTCGGCGCAGGTCGCGAACCACCTGCGCGGGCTGGGCGTGAAGCGCGGCGACCGGATCCTGCTGATGCTGGGCAACGAGCTGCCGCTGTGGGAGCTGATGCTGGCGTCGTTCAAGCTCGGCGCGGTGCTGATTCCGGCGACCTCGCTGCTGACGACCGAGGACCTGCGCGACCGGCTCGATCGCGGTGCCGTGCGCCACGTGATCACCGCGAGCGCTCAGGCGGCGAAGTTCGCGCCGCTGCCGGGCGACTACACGCGCCTGTCGATCGGCACGCCGGTCGACGGCTGGCAGCGCTACGAGGACGCGGCACATGCCCCGAGCGCGTTCACGCCCGACGGCGCGACGCGCGCGACCGATCCGCTGCTGCTGTACTTCACGTCCGGCACCACGTCGAAGCCGAAGCTGGTGCTGCACACGCACCAGAGCTACCCGGTCGGTCACCTGTCGACGATGTACTGGATCGGCCTGCGCCCCGGCGACGTGCACCTGAACATCTCGTCGCCGGGCTGGGCCAAGCACGCGTGGAGCTGCTTCTTC
>JAYSLR010000469.1:0-2992 GCA_043725365.1 Rhizobacter sp.
GATCTGCCAGTTGAAGCCGATCGGCGCGAACACGTGCTGCAGCGCCTGGCCGAGCCAGCCGGCGATGCTGTACTGGATCGCCGGGCCGGTCGCTCCCGCGGGCGGCGCCGGGTAGCTGGACAGGAACCACAGGATCACCATCAACGCGAAGATGATGCCGCCCACGCGCGCCAGGAAGATGTGGGCGCGTTCCCACAACCCGAGCCCGAGGTTGCGCAGGCCGGGCGCGCGGTAGGGCGGCAGCTCCAGCATCAGCGGCTGGTAGCGGCTCTTGATCCAGACGCGCTTGAAGACCCAGGCGACCGCCATCGCCGAGACGACGCCGGCCACGTACAAGCCGAACAGCGTGAGCCCGCGCAGGTTGAAGCCCCCGACGCGGCGATCGGGCACGAACGCGCCGATCAGCAGCGCGTAGACCGGCAGCCGCGCCGAGCAGGTCATCAGCGGCGCGATCATGATGGTGGCCAGGCGGTCCTTCCAGTTGGCGATCGTGCGCGTGGCCATGATGCCGGGGATCGCGCAGGCGAAGCTCGACAGCAACGGGATGAACGCGCGCCCCGACAGGCCGACCTTGCCCATCAGGTTGTCGAGCAGGAACGCGGCGCGCGGCAGGTAGCCCGAATCCTCGAGCACGAGGATGAAGAAGAACAGGATCAGGATCTGCGGCAGGAACACGATCACGCTGCCGACGCCGGCGATCACGCCGTCGACCAGCAGCGAGCGCAGCGGGCCCGCCGCCATGTGCGCGGTGGTCTGTTCGCCGAGCCAGGCCATCGCGCTCCTGATCGCGTCCATCGGCACGTTGGCCCACGAGAACACGGCCTGGAAAATCAGGAACAGCACGACCGCCAGGATCGCCAGCCCCCACACCGGGTGCATCACGACCGCATCGAGGCGGTGATGGAAGCGCTTGGCGTTCGCGGCCTCGGTCGTGATGCCCGGCTCGACGATCGCCAGGATGCGCCGCACTTCCTTCTGCAACTCGGCGGGTGAGCTCGGCGCAAACGCCATGGCCGCGGCACCGGACTCGGGCGTCAGCGCCGCGAGTTCGCGCTCCATCAGCGCGAGCAACTGGGCGTGGCCGTCGTGCCGGATCGCGACCGTCTCGACGACCGGGCAGCCGAGCTCGGCCGACAGCTTGGCGACATCGATGTTCAGGCCCTGCGCACGTGCCATGTCGGCCATGTTCAGTGCCACCATCATCGGCCGGCCGAGGCGCCCGAGCTCGAGCACCAGGCGCAGGTTCATGCGCAGGTTGGTCGCGTCGACGACGGCGACGACCGCGTCCGGTGCGTCTTCGCCACGGCGCCGGCCCTCGATCACCTCGAGCGTGATCTGCTCGTCGGGCGTGGCCGGTGTCAGGCTGTAGGCGCCGGGCAGGTCGATCACCGACACCTGGCGCCCGCCCGGCAAGCGCGTCGTACCGATCTTGCGCTCGACCGTCACGCCGGCGTAGTTGGCGACCTTCTGGCGCGCGCCGGTCAACAGGTTGAACAGCGCCGTCTTGCCGCAGTTCGGGTTGCCGACCAGCGCGACGCTGCGCGGCGCGGTCGGGGCGGTCGGATTCAGCGCCTGAGACATGGTGTTCTCAGGCCGCCCGCACTTCGACGCACTGCGCCTCGAGCAGGCGCAGCCCGAACATGGTGTCGCCGATCAGCACCGCCAGCGGCTCGCGCCCGCCCGGGCCGCGCCGCAGCAACTGCACCGGCTCGCCGGGAATGAAGCCGATCTCCGCCAGGCGCCGCAGTGCGACCGCGTCGACCTCGGACGACGCGCAGACGAGGCGCGTCACGGTGGCGTGCGCGCCATTGGGCAGTTCGTTCAGCAACATGGTCGTCGGGCGGCGGCGGAGCGCATGCAGAACCGCATGCAAATGAGATTGTCTCTCATTTGGGTTCGCGCTCCCGGCATCAAAGCCTTTTCCTCGGGATTGTCAATGCGAACGATTTGCAACATGGCGTGTTGCTCGCGAGGACGGCAGGCTGAGGGAGGTGAGGATGACCTGAGGGCCGCGCCGAGTCCGGCGCGCGGCGCGCTGCCTACAATCCGCGCTCCACGACTCCACCCGCGCGCCGCCGGCGCGCCGCGTCATGCTCGACATCACTTTGCTGCGCAAGGAGCTGGCCTCTGTCGTTGCCCGGCTCGACAAGCGCCAGTCACCCCAGCCGTTCCTCGACGTCGATCGCTTCAGCGCGCTCGAGGCGGAGCGCCGCACGATCCAGGTCCGCACCGAGGAATTGCAGGCGCGGCGCAACAGCCTGTCGAAGCAGATCGGTCAGCTCAAGGCGCGGGGCGAGGACACCGCCGCGACGATGGCCGAGGTCGGCGGCATCGGCGACACGCTGAAGGCATCGGCAGAGCGCCTCGACGCGATCCAGTCCGAGCTGTCGGCGCTGCTGATGGCGGTCCCGAACCTGCCGCAGGACAATGTGCCGGTGGGGCCCGACGAGTCCGCGAACGTCGAGGTGCGGCGCTGGGGCACGCCGCGGGTGTTCGACTTTCCGATCCGCGATCACGTCGACCTGGGCGCGCCGCTGGGCCTGGACTTCGACCTCGGCGCGAAACTCTCCGGTTCGCGCTTCAGCTTCCTGCGCGGGCCGGTCGCGCGCCTGCACCGCGCGCTCGCGCAGTTCATGCTCGACCTGCAGACCCTGGAGCACGGCTACACCGAGTGCTACACGCCGTACATCGTGAACCGCGAGATTCTCGAGGGCACCGGCCAGCTGCCGAAGTTTCGCGACGACATGTTCTGGGTCAGCCGCGGCGGCGACGAGACGCAGCCCGAGCAGTACCTGATCTCGACCTCCGAGATCTCGCTGACCAACAGCGTGCGCGAGCGCGTGCTCGGCGCGCACGAACTGCCGATCAAGCTGACCGCGCACAGCCCGTGCTTCCGTTCGGAGGCCGGCAGCGCCGGCCGCGACACCCGCGGCATGATCCGCCAGCACCAGTTCGACAAGGTCGAGATGGTGCAGATCACGCACCCCGACGA
>JAYSLR010000470.1:0-8914 GCA_043725365.1 Rhizobacter sp.
TGCGCGGCGTCGCCGTGCAACTGCTCGAGCCGATCCAGGTAGAGGAGCGCGACCTGGCGAGCACGCAGACGCGCGCGACGCAAATCACCGGGATGCTGCCGTTCTTCGTGCTGATGGCGGTGCTGACCGGCGCGCTGAACGCGGCGCTGGACACGACCGCCGGCGAGCGCGAACGTGGCTCGCTGGAGCCGCTGCTGATGAACCCGGCCGAGCGCTGGCTGCTGGTGCTCGGCAAATGGGGCGCAGTCGCCAGCGTCGGCATGCTGATCGCGGTGCTGGCCTGCTTCAGCTTCCTGCCCGGCCAGTGGCTGCTGCGCAGCGACACGCTGGCGGCAATGTTCCAGTACGGCGTGCGCGAGGCGCTGCTGTTCCTGGTCGTGCTGCTGCCGTTCGCGGCGGCGGCCTCGGCGCTGCTGATGGCGGTGGCGATCCGCTGCAAGACCTTCAAGGAGGCGCAGGCGAGCACGACGGTGGTGATGCTCGCCGCCTCGCTGCTGCCGCTGATCAACGTGTTCAGCCTCGGCGAGGAATCGCCGTGGTACCTGTGGGTGCCGGCGCTGGCGCAGAACGTGTTGATGACGCATGTGCTGAAGGGCGAGGCCCTTGGCGCAGCGCAACTCGCCGTGCCCTTGCTCGTGTGTGCGGTGCTGGCCGCCGGCGGGGTCTGGTTCGTGGCGCGGACGCTGCGCAGCGCGGCGGTGCGTTGAACGACCCCGTCCACCTGGCACAACGATCCGCGATGATGACGCCATGAGCCTCCCCACCCTCCCCGCCGCATTGGCCTGGCGCTGGTGCCGCTTCGACGAGCTCGACGTGTTCGAGCTCGACGCGATCTACCGCGCGCGCCAGCTGGTGTTCGCGATCGAGCAGCAGTGTGCCTACCTCGACGCCGACGGCGTCGACGTGCACTCGTTCCACCTCGCGGCGTGGTCCGGCGACCGCAGCCTGCCGCTCGCGTACGCGCGCGTCGTGGAGCCGGGCCGCAAGTACGCTGAACCCTCGATCGGGCGCGTCATCACGACCGGCGCGGCACGCGGCACCGGCCTGGGCCGGGAACTGGTCAGGCGTGCGATCGCGCGTTGCGAGCAGGCCTTCCCGGGCCAGGGCATTCGGATCTCGGCGCAGACCCGCCTGGAGCGCTTCTATGCTGACGCCGGCTTCGAGCCCGTCGGTCCGCCCTACCTCGAAGACGGCATCCCGCACACCGAGATGCTGCGCCCGCCCGTCTGAGGGCGTCGCGGCCCGGCCCCTGGGGTGACGTGCCGACGGCCCGAACCCTACAATTCCGATTTGCTCAAAAATCAGGCAACGCGATGTTGTTCCCGAAGGAATTCGACGTGATCGTGGTCGGCGGCGGCCACGCCGGCACCGAGGCCGCGCTCGCTGCCGCGCGCATGGGCGCCGCGACATTGCTGCTCACCCACAACATCGAGACGCTCGGGCAGATGAGCTGCAACCCGTCGATCGGCGGGATCGGCAAGGGCCACCTGGTCAAGGAGATCGACGCGCTGGGCGGTGCGATGGCGGCGGCGACCGACGAGGCCGGCATCCAGTTCCGCATCCTGAACGGCTCCAAGGGGCCGGCGGTGCGTGCGACCCGTGCGCAGGCCGATCGAATCCTCTACAAGGCCGCGATCCGGCGTCGCCTGGAAAACCAGCCGAACCTCTGGCTGTTCCAGGGGGCCTGCGATGACTTGATCATGGAGAGCGACCGGATTGCCGGAGCAATCACGCAAGTGGGCATTCGCTTCAAAGCACGCGCGGTGGTCTTGACGGCGGGCACTTTCCTCGACGGCAGGATCCACGTCGGGCTGCAGAGCCACAGCGCCGGGCGCGCCGGGGATCCACCGGCCATTGCGCTGTCGGCGCGCCTGAAGGAGTTGAAGCTGCCGCAGGGTCGCCTGAAGACCGGCACACCACCGCGCCTGGACGGCCGCTCGATCGATTTCAGCGTGCTGACGGAGCAGCCGGGCGATGGCGTCCCCGGGCCCGACGGGGCGCCGGCCGCCGAGCCGATGCCGGTGTTCAGCTTCATGGGCGACGCGTCGCAGCACCCGCGCCAGCTGCCGTGCTGGATCACGCACACGAACGAGCACACGCACGCAATCATCCGCGCCGGCTTCGACCGCAGCCCGATGTTCACCGGGTTGATCGATGGCGTCGGCCCGCGCTACTGCCCCAGCATCGAAGACAAGGTGAATCGCTTTGCCGACAAGGACTCGCACCAGATCTTTCTCGAGCCCGAGGGTCTGACGACGCACGAGTTCTACCCCAACGGCATCTCGACCTCGCTGCCCTTCGACGTGCAGCTCGCGGCGGTGCGCAGCATGGTCGGGCTGGAGAATGCGCACATCCTGCGGCCCGGCTACGCGATCGAGTACGACTACTTCGACCCGCGCGAACTGAAGGCGAGCTTCGAGACGCGGGCGATCGGAGGCTTGTTCTTTGCCGGCCAGATCAACGGCACGACCGGCTACGAAGAAGCGGCGGCGCAAGGCTTGTTCGCGGGCATCAACGCCGCGTTGCAGGTGCAGGGCCGCGAGGCCTGGCTGCCGAGGCGTGACCAGGCCTACCTGGGAGTGCTGGTCGACGACCTGATCACTAAGGGAGTGACCGAACCTTATCGGATGTTCACCAGCCGCGCGGAGTTCCGGCTGCAGCTGCGCGAGGACAACGCCGACCTGCGCCTGACCGACGCAGGACGCGCCATGGGGCTGGTCGACGACGCGCGCTGGGGCGCATTCAACCGCAAGCGCGATGCCGTGGTGCGCGAACTGGAACGGCTGAAGTCGACGTGGGTGCATGCGAGCGCGCTGCCCCCCGCCGACGCGCAACGTCTGCTCGGCGCACCCATCGAGCACGACTACAACCTGGCCGAATTGCTGAGGCGGCCCGAACTCGACTTCGACGCGGTCGCCGAGCTTGCCGCCGTGGCACGGCCCGAGGCCGCTGTTTCACGTGAAACCATGCGCGCCGAGTACGGCGTTCCGTTGGCCGACGCGGTGATCGAGCAAGCACAGATCAACATCAAGTACGCCGGCTACATCGACAAGCAGCACCGCGATGTCGAGCGTGCAGCTCACTACGAGGCGCTTCGCCTGCCGGACGAGCTCGACTATTCCAAGGTGATGGCGCTGTCGTTCGAGGCGCGTCAGAAGTTGGCCAAGCATCGGCCCGAGACCTTGGGGCAGGCATCGCGTTTGTCGGGCATCACGCCGGCCACTGTTTCCCTGCTGTTGGTCCACCTGAAGAAGGGTCGGTTCAAGGGCTTCGCGACCTTGCCGTCAGGCGCCGAAGCCGGCACGACGCGCTGAGGGTATGCACATCGCCCTGGACGGGTTGCGCCCGGCGCTGCACGAGCTCATCGCCAAGCTGGCACTCGAGATGCCGGAAACCGAAGTGGACGCATTGCTGACCTATCTCGCGCTGCTGCAGCGCTGGAACGCGACCTACAACCTGACAGCGGTGCGTGAGCCGACACAGATGCTGACGCAGCACCTTGCCGACTGCCTGGCCGTGATCGGCCCACTGCGCCGCGAGCGCGGTCGCGGCCCGTTCCGGCTGGTCGACGTGGGCAGCGGTGGCGGGTTGCCCGGCGTCGTGATCGCGATCCTTGAACCGGCGGTGGACGTGACCTGCGTCGACACCGTTGGCAAGAAGGCGGCGTTCATCCGGCAAGTCGCCGGCGAATTGCGCCTGGGCAACCTGCGGGCGGAGCACGGCCGAGTGGAACAGATGAAACCGGGATCCTTCGATGTCGTGACGTCGCGCGCGTTCGCATCGCTGCCGGACTTCACTCGACTGACCGGCAAGCACCTGGCCCCGGCCGGGGTCTGGATGGCGATGAAGGGCAAGAAGCCGCTCGATGAGCTGGCGCACCTGTCCGACACCGTCGATGTGTTTCACGTGGAACCGATCGCGGTCCCCGGCCTGGATGCCGAGCGCTGCATCGTCTGGATGCGGCCGAAACGCTGAGCCACCCCGGAGCGGCACCGGGTCTGCTCCCTATAATTCGAGCGCAGCGCGGTACCCGCCGAACGGTGGCGCCTGCCCTCCTCCAACCTCTCGAGCGCCCATGGCCAGAATTTTCTGCGTTGCCAACCAGAAGGGCGGCGTCGGCAAGACCACCACCACGGTCAATCTGGCGGCGGGGCTCAGCCAGATCGGCAAGCGGGTGCTGGTGGTCGACCTCGACCCGCAGGGCAACGCCACCATGGGCTCGGGCGTCGACAAACGGGCGCTGGAGCTGACGGTTTACGACGTGCTGCTCGAGAACGCCTCGATCGCCGAGGCGCGCCAGGCGCGCACCAAGGCCGGCTACGACGTGCTCGGCGCGAACCGCGAACTGGCCGGCGCTGAGGTCGAACTGGTAGAGCTCGAGCGGCGCAACACGCGCCTGAAGGCTGCTCTGCACGCGGTGCGCGACGACTACGACTTCGTTCTGATCGATTGCCCGCCATCGCTGAGCCTGCTGACGCTCAACGGCCTGTGCAGCGCGCACGGCGTCGTGGTGCCGATGCAGTGCGAATACTTCGCACTCGAAGGCTTGAGCGACCTGGTCAACACGATCAAGCAGGTCCATGCCAACCTGAACCCGGAGCTGGAGATCATCGGCCTGCTGCGCGTGATGTTCGACCCGCGCATCACCCTGCAACAACAGGTCAGCGAGCAGTTGAAGGCGCACTTCGGCGACAAGGTGTTCGACACCGTGATCCCGCGCAACGTGCGTCTCGCCGAGGCACCGAGCTACGGCTTGCCGGGCGTCGTGTTCGACCCCGCCTCCAAGGGCGCAGTTGCCTTCGTCGAGTTCGCGAAGGAGATGTCGCGCCGGCTCGGCGCGGCCGTCCCGGTGGCGGCCTGAGCCGATGCGGCCCGGTCTGAACCCGGCCTTCGACGCGACCTTGCTGTCACGCATCGAGGATGCCGGGCTGAACGCCAGCGCGCCGCCGCAGCAGCGCTGGCTCGACGGCTGGCTGCTGCGCTTCTCGCCGGGCAAGGCCAAACGTGCGCGCTGCGTCAACGCCGTGGCGATGGGGCGCCTGCCACTGCAGGAGCGCCTCGCCGCCTGTGCGCAGGCGTTCGCTCAAGCCGAGCTGCCGATGATCGTGCGGATCACACCCTTCACGCTGCCGCCGGATCTCGACGAGGTGCTCGCCGAGCGAGGTCTGCAGCGCTTCGACGACACCCGGGTGATGGTGCGCGCCGATCTGTCCATCGCCCGCTCGGTCTGCCCTGCCGGCGTCACGATCCACGCCCTCGGGCTCGAGGCGTTCGCGCATCGGGTTGGGGGTTTCCGGGGTTCGCCGCTGGCCCAGCGCCAGGCCCACGCCCAGCGCCTGCTGAACTCGCCGGTGCCGTTCTTCGCGTTCGAACTGCGAGAAGACGGCGAACCGCTGGCGTGCGGCCAGTTCGCACTCGAACAGGAGCTCGTGGGCCTCTACGACGTGTTCACCGCCGGCGCGGCCCGAGGCCGTGGAATGGCCGGTCTGCTGTGCCGCCACCTGCTCGCCCGGGCTCACGCGCAGGGCGCGCGACACGCCTACTTGCAGGTCGACGGCGACAACCATGCCGCGCGATCGGTCTACCATCGGCTCGGCTTCGCCGACGCGTACGGCTACCACTATCGCGCCCGGGACCCCTCCACCACCTGAGCAACGCGGCGCGCGGTCAGAGTCCCTTGCCTTCGTCCAACCCCAGGTGCACGTTCATCGCCTGCACCGCGGCACCGCTGGCGCCCTTGCCGAGGTTGTCGAGCCGCGCCATCAGGATGAGCTGCGATTCGTTCGCGAAGACGAAGATGTCGACACGATTCGTGTCGTTGCAGGCCTGAACGTCGAAGTAGCCATCGGTCGCAGACTGTGGGTCGCGCAACGGCATGACGCGGACAAAGCGCTCGCCCGCGTAGCGCTGCTCGAACGCCGATTGCACCGCCTGCACTGTCGTGCCACCCGTCAATTGCGAAAGATGTAAGGGCACGCTTACCGACAAACCCTTGTAGAAATTGCCGACGATCGGCATGAAGATCGGGCGTACGGCGAGGCCGGTGTGGCTCATCATTTCCGGCACGTGCTTGTGCGCCAGGCCCAGCGCATAGGGCCGCGGCGACTCGAGGCGCGCGTCGCCACCGGCCTCGTATTGTTCGATCATCTTCTTGCCACCGCCCGAATAGCCGGTGATCGAGCTCGCCGTGAGCGGCAACGCCGCCGGCACCAGCCCCGCATCGACCAGCGGACGCAGCAGCAGGATGAACGCCGACGCGTGGCAGCCCGGGTTCGAGATGCGCTTGGACGCGCGGATCAGCGCGCGCTGCGACGGCGCCAGCTCCGGCAGGCCGAAGGCCCAGCCCGGCGCCGTGCGGTGCGCGGTGCTCGCGTCGATCAGGCAGGTGTTCGGGTTCGTGACCAGCGCCGCGGCTTCGCGCGCCGCCGCATCGGGCAGGCACAGGAACGCCACGTCGGCAGCGTTCAGCAAGCGGGCGCGTTCGGTCGGATCCTTGCGCTTGTCCGCATCGATGCGCAGCACCTCGATGTCGTCACGCAGCGCGAGATACTCGTGGATGCGCAGTCCGGTCGTGCCTTCCTGGCCGTCAACAAACGCGTGGTAACCCATCACCGAACCCTTCGTCGAAACAGCAGCCAAGGATAAACCAGTCCCATGCGCGACGACGCGACCGATCATTCGCGCCACCTGCTGCTGCCCGGCTGGCTCGATTCGGACCCAAGCCACTGGCAGAGCCGCTGGGAGCAGCTGCACGGTTGCCGCCGCGTCGAGCAGGACGACTGGCTCTGGCCGAAGCGCGGCGACTGGATGGCGCGGCTCGATGAGGTCCTGCTCGAATCCGATCAACCCGCGGTGCTGATCGCGCACAGCCTGGGCTGCCAGCTCGTCGCGGCCTGGGCCGCGCACTCGCGACACGCTGCGCGCGTGCGCGCGGCGCTGCTGGTGGCGATCCCCGACACCGAGCGCGAAGACATGCCACCGAACCTGTTCAACTGGCGGCCGATCGTGCGCCAGCGCCTGCCGTTCGCCAGCCTCGCGGTGATCAGCACCGACGACCCTTACTGTGTGCCCGAACGCGCCGAGCAGATGGCGCGCGACTGGGGCGGCGAGGCGTTCGACATCGGCCCGCGCGGCCACATCAACGGCGACTCGGGCCTGGGCGACTGGCCGCAGGGCCACGCACTGCTTCGAACCCTGATCGGCTGATCGCTGACAATTGCCGCATGGTGACCAAGAAACCCAAGGGCCTCGGCCTCGGCCTCGAAGCGCTGCTCGGCCCGCGTGTGAGAGAAGCGGGCGATGCGCCCGCCAGCGGCGGCGACGGCAGCCCGCACACGCTCAAGCTCACGCAACTGCAGCCCGGCAAGTACCAGCCGCGCACGCGCATGGACGAAGGCTCGCTCTACGAGCTGGCCGAAAGCATCAAGGCGCAGGGCGTGATGCAGCCGATCCTGGTGCGCCCCGTGGGCGTCGACCGCTACGAGATCATCGCCGGCGAGCGCCGCATGCGCGCCGCCCGGCTCGCCGGTCTCGACGAGGTGCCGGTGCTGGTCAAAGACGTGCCCGACGAATCCGCGGCCGCGATGGCGCTGATCGAGAACATCCAGCGCGAAGACCTGAACCCGCTCGAAGAGGCTCAGGGCCTGAAACGTCTGACCGAGGAATTCGGGCTCACGCACGAGATGGCAGCGCAGGCGGTGGGCCGCTCGCGCAGCGCGGCCAGCAACCTGCTGCGCCTGCTCAACCTGACCGAGCCGGTGCAGCAGATGCTGATGGCCGGCGACCTCGACATGGGCCACGCGCGTGCACTGCTGCCACTCGACGGTGCGCAGCAGATCCTGAACGCGACCGAGATCGTCGCGAAGAAACTCTCGGTGCGCGAGGCCGAGAAGCTCGTGGCGCGCGCGAGCGCAAGCTCGGGCCGACAGGCGCCGCTGCTGCGTGCCAAGCACGACAAGCCGCGCGACCTGCAGCGCATCGAACAGGAGTTGTCGGATGCGCTGACCGCGGCCGTCGACATCCGCGTCAAAAAGCGCACCAAGCACGGCGAGCAGGGCGAGGTCGCGATCGCGTTCGGCTCGCTCGACGAGCTGAACGGCCTGCTGGGCAAGCTCGGGCTCACACAGCGCTGACGCCGAAAACACGTCGGCGGAACTTCGTGCATCCACGCACGCTCTTCAAGCTAACGAGGTCAACCAGAGCATCAGCGGCACGTTGTTTGCTAAACGTCGATGATGTTGTTGGCGCCCATCGAAATGGGCGGTCATGAACCTTGTACTCGAAGGACCGTCTGGCGCAGAATGAACGAAGCTTGAATCACCCACAGCTCCGCTGAAAACGGAAAGCTCTGATGGCGCCCACCGGGTTTCATCAGAACTTCCCCAGACGTTGAATGTCACGCGTTCGCGGCTTCAGCGTCTCCTTGGCAACCCCCAGGAGATCAGCATGGATGTGATCAGCAACTTTGCCGCACGCTTCGAGCGCAGCCGCGAAGAAGAGCTCTCGATCGAGGACTACCTCGCCGAGTGCAAGCGCAACCCCGTCGCGTACGCGACCGCCGCCGAGCGCATGCTCAAGGCGATCGGCGAGCCCAAGTTCGTCGACACGCGCAACGATCCGCGCATGTCGCGACTGTTCGCGAACAAGGTCATCAAGATCTATCCCGCGTTCGCCGAGTTCTACGGCATGGAAGACGCGATCGAGCAGGTCGTCTCGTACTTTCGCCATGCCGCGCAGGGCCTGGAAGAGAAGAAGCAGATCCTGTATCTGCTCGGGCCGGTAGGCGGCGGCAAGAGCTCGATCGCCGAGCGCCTGAAGCTGCTGATGGAGCAGGTGCCGTTCTACGCGATCAAGGGATCGCCGGTGAACGAGTCGCCGCTCGGCCTGTTCGACGTCGCCGAGGACGGCCCGTTGC
>JAYSLR010000471.1:0-4620 GCA_043725365.1 Rhizobacter sp.
GGGGCGCGGCTTCAGCCCTCGCCGGCCTGGGCGCTCCCGCCTTTGCCGCTGCGACGATTGAAGTCCGACTCGCGGCACAGGCAGCGAACGGCGGCAACGGGCCGAGTACCGACGTCCGACACACTGGCAGGTCTCCTGGGTCGCGGATCGCGCGCGGCACGGTGGAGTCACTGACATGACCGACGTGCTGCTCTCGGCTAAGGACCTGAGCGTGCGCTTCGGCGGCGTGCTCGCGGTCAACCAGGTCAGCTTCGACGTGCGGCGCGGCGAGGTGTTCACGCTGATCGGCCCGAACGGCGCCGGAAAGACGACGGTGTTCAACCTGATCTCGCGCCTGTACACGCCGACGACCGGCGCGATCGTGTTCGACGGCGAGCCGCTCGCACGCCACGCGCCGCACGAGATCGCGCAGCTCGGCATCGCCCGCACGTTCCAGAACATCGAGCTGTTCGAGCACGCCAGCGTGCTGCAGAACCTGCTGATCGGCCGCCACACGCACCGCCGCACCCGCCTGTGGAGCGAGCTGCTGTTCACGCGCAAGACACTGCGGGCCGAGATCGAGGCGCGCGAGAAGGTCGAGCAGGTGATCGACCTGCTGGACCTGCAGCACCACCGCGAATCGCTGGTCGCCGGGCTGCCGTACGGCGTGCGCAAGGTCGTCGAGCTGGCACGGGCGCTGTGCACCGAACCGAAGCTGCTGCTGCTGGACGAACCCTCGTCGGGCCTGAACGTCGAGGAGACCGACGACATGGCGTTCTGGATCGACGACATCCGCGCCGAGCTCGGCATCACGGTGCTGATGGTCGAGCACGACATGTCGCTGGTCTCCAAGGTCTCGGACCGCGTGCTCGCGATGAACCAGGGCGAGGTGCTCGCGCTGGGCACGCCGGCCGAGGTGCAGCGGCACCCGGGCGTGATCGAGGCCTACCTGGGCTCGGCGGACGACGCGGCGAGCCTGCGCAGGATCGCGGCATGAGCGATCCATCCGCGATCCTGCAGCTGCTGAACGTCGAGAGCGCGTACGGCCCGATCCGCGCGATCCGCGGTGTCAGCCTGCAGGTGCAGCGCGGCCAGATCGCGACCGTGCTGGGCTCGAACGGCGCCGGCAAGTCGACGATCCTGAAGACCATCTCCGGCATCATCGACCCGCGCAAGGGCAGCATCTCGTTCAAGGGCGAGGACATCACCGCGCGCGACCCGGCGCTGATCGTGCAGCGCGGCCTTTCGCACGTGCCCGAGGGCCGCGAGGTGTTCCCGCTGCTGTCGATCCATGCCAACTTGATGATGGGCGCGTACACGCGGCGCGACCGCGACGGCGTCGCGCGCGATCTCGAGGTCGTCTACGGCTATTTCCCGATCCTGCGCGAGCGCGCCGGCCAGGACGCCGGGCTGCTGTCGGGCGGGCAGCAGCAGATGCTGGCGATCTCGCGTGCGCTGATGGCCGCACCCGACCTGATGCTGCTCGACGAGCCGAGCCTGGGCCTGTCGCCGCGCCTCACGCGCGAGATCTTCGAGATCGTGGTGCGCATCAACCGCGAGCGCGGCACGACGATCCTGCTGGTCGAGCAGAACGCGAACATGGCGCTGAACGTGGCCGACTTCGGCTACGTGCTCGAGAACGGGCGCATCGTGATGGAGGACCACTGCGACCGCCTGCGCGAGAAGGACGACATCAAGGAGTTCTACCTCGGCATGAAGGAAACCGGCGTGCGCGGCGAGCGACGCTGGAAGAAGAAGAAGACCTGGAGATGACGCCGTGAGCAGCCTCTGGAACGTGACGCAGCTGAAGCCACGCGACGACATCGTCGTGCCGGGCGAGACGATGGCGGCGTTGTTCTGGAACGCGGCCGCGCTGCGCGCCGGCCGGGTGTTCATGCGCCAGAAGCAGCTCGGCCTGTGGCGCGAGTGGACCTGGGACCAGACCGCGCGGGTGGTGCGCGAGATCGGCCACGGTCTGCTCGCGCTCGGCTTCGACGCGGGCGACTGCGCCTCGATCGCGTCGAACACGGTGGTCGAATGGGTGCTGGCCGACCTGGCGGTGCTGAGCTGCGGCGGCGTCTCGAACGGCATCTACCCGACCGACGCGGCGGCGCAGGTGCAGTACCTGTGCGAGGACTCGCGCACCCGCGTGCTGTTCGTCGAGGACGAGGAGCAGCTCGACAAGGTGCTCGCCGTGCGCTCGCAGCTGCCGCTGCTGCGCAAGATCATCGTGTTCGACCCCAAGGGGCTGCGCGACTTCGTCGACGCCGACGTGATCGACCTCGCGGCGCTGCGCGAGCTCGGCCGCCGGCACGCTCAGGCGCACCCGGGGGCGATCGAGGCGCGCGTCGCGGCGTGCCGGCCCGAGGACCTGGCGATCCTGGTCTACACCTCGGGCACGACCGGCAAGCCCAAGGGCGCGATGCACTCGCACGCCGGGCTCGTCTACACCGCGCGCGGCTACAACCTCGTGATCGCGCAGGACGAGTCGGACGAGCGCATGTGCTTCCTGCCGCTGTGCCACATCGCCGAGCGCATGGGCGGCGAGTACTTCGCGATCTACACCGGCTCGAAGCTGAACTTCGTCGAGAACCCCGAGACCGTGCCCGAGAACGTGCGCGAGATCGCGCCGACGGTGTTCACCGCGGTGCCGCGCATCTGGGAGAAGTTCTATTCGGGCGTGGCGATCGCGCTGCGCGAATCGTCGCGGCTGCAGCAAGCGGTGTATGCGTGGGGCATCGGCGTCGGCGCTCGCATCGCCGAGCGCGTGCTCGCCGGCGTGCCGGTCGGCGCCGCGCTGAAGCTGCAGTTCATGCTGGCGCGCTGGCTCGCGCTGGACAACGTGCGCAAGTCGATCGGCATCCATCGCGCGCGCTTCTGCGTGACCGGGGCCGCGCCGATCTCGCCCGACCTGGTGCGGTGGTACCTCGCGCTGGGCGTGCCGATGCTCGAGGTCTGGGGCATGACCGAGACCTGTGGCGCCGCGACCTACACGCCGGCCGACCGCATCCGGCCCGGCATGATCGGCCCGGCCTGCCCGTTCAACGAGGTGCGGCTGGATCCGACCACCGGCGAGCTGCTGGTGCGCGGCCCGAACGTGTTCATGGGCTACCTGAACCTGCCCGAGAAGACGGCCGAGGCGATCGACGCCGAGGGCTGGCTGCACACCGGCGACGTCGGCACGGTCGATGCCGAGGGCGTCTTCCGCATCACCGACCGGATGAAGGACATCATCATCACCGCGGGCGGCAAGAACATCACGCCCAGCGAGCTCGAGAACGACCTGAAGTTCTCGCCCTACGTCACCGACGCGGTCGTGGTCGGCGACAAGCGGCCGTACCTGACGGTGATCGTGATGATCGACCAGGAGAACGTCGAGAAGTTCGCGCAGGACCGCGACATCCCGTTCAGCAACTACGCCAGCCTGACCGCCAGCGCCGAGGTCCGGCAGCTGATCCAGGGCGAGATCGACCGCGTGAACCGGAAGTTCGCGCGCGTCGAGCAGATCAAGAAGTTCTGGCTGCTGGACACGCAGCTCAGCGCCGAAGACGACGAGCTCACGCCGACGATGAAGCTCAAGCGCAAGCTCGTCGAGAAGAAGTACGCCGCGCGCATCGAGGCGATGTACGGCTGACCGCCCACCATCCACCCACAGGAGACCGATGATGAAACTAACGCTCAGCTTCCTGGCCGCCGCGCTCGCGCTGGCCGCCGGCCCGTTGCAGGCCCAGTCGAAGGCACCGCCGCAGGGTGTGGCCAAGAACGAGATCGTGATCGGCTCGATCCAGGACCTGTCGGGCCCGATCGCCGGCTTCGGCAAGCAGGTGCGCAACGGCATGCTGCTGCGCGTCGACGAGATCAACGAGCAGGGCGGCATCAACGGGCGCAAGCTGAAGCTGATCGTCGAGGACTCGGCCTACGACCCGAAGAAGGCGGTGCTGGCGGCGCAGAAGCTCGTCAACCAGGACAAGATCTTCATCATGGTCGGCCACATCGGCACCGCGCAGAACAACGCCGCGATGCCGGTGCAGTTCGAGTAGAACGTGATCAATTTCTACCCGATCACCGCGGCGCGCGAGATGTACGAACCGTACAACCGGCTGAAGTACGCGTTCGCGGCGACCTACTTCGACCAGATGCGCGGCGCGGTGCCCAAGCTCGTCAAGGACAAGGGCAGCAAGCGCGTCTGCACGATGTACCAGGACGACGAGTTCGGCCTCGAGGTCGTGCGCGGCGCCGAGGCGGGGCTGAAGACCATGGGCATGGAGTTCGCCGAGAAGACCAGCTACAAGCGCGGCGCGACCGATTTCTCGTCGCAGGTGGCGCGCATGAAGGCGGCGGGCTGCGACTTCGTCGTGCTCGGCACCATCATCCGCGAGACCATCGGTGCGATCGCCGAGAGCCGCAAGACCGGCTTCGCGCCGACCTTCCTCGGCTCCAGCGCGAGCTACACCGACCTGATCCACAAGCTCGGCGGCAAGGCGATGGACGGCCTGTACGCGACGATGACGGTGCAGAACCCGTACCTCGACGATGCGAGCAAGGCGGTGAGCTTCTGGGCCAGCAAGTACAAGACCAAGTTCAGCGAGGACCCGACGGTGTTCTCCGTCTACGGCTACGGCGCGATCGACGCGTTTGCCG
>JAYSLR010000472.1:0-3220 GCA_043725365.1 Rhizobacter sp.
TATAGACGTACAGTCTTTCGCATGGACCTGCTGCCCGTCTCCGCTGCGCCGTCTCTGCCTGTTGCGGCGAGCGCCGCGCGGGCGCTGGTTCGGCGCGCAGGGTCGCTCGCCCTGCCGGAACCGGCCACTGCACCGCGCCCGCTCGCAATCCGCCCCGAAAGCCTGCACCCCGCGCTGTGGCGGGGCCACCAGCTGGCGCGCCATGCCGATGCCGCGGTCGCCACCGGCTTCGCCGCGCTCGATGCCCAGTTGCCCGGTGCCGGCTGGCCGCGCCGCGCGCTGACTGAACTGCTGCTGCCGCACCCGGGCGTGGGCGAGATCCGGCTGCTCGCTCCCAGCCTCGTCGCGGCCCAGCAGGCAGGGCGGCTGGTGATGCTGTTCGATCCGCCGGCGCACCTGTCGGCCGTGGCGCTCGTGCGGCTCGGGTTCGCGGTCGAGGAACTGCTGGTCATCAACACCCGCGCCCGCGTGATCCCCGGTGCCGACAGCCTGTGGGCGCTGGAGCAGGCGCTCAAGAGCGGCCATGTCGGTGCGGTGCTGGCGTGGCTGCCGCCGCGCCTGCGCGCCGAGCGGCTGCGCCGCCTGCAGCTCGCCGCCCATGCCCACGACGGGCCGGCCTTCGTGCTGTGCGAGATGAGCGCGGCGCAGCGCCCCACGGCCGCGCCGCTGCGCCTGGCGCTGCGGCCGGCTGGCGCCGACACGCTCGCGCTGCGCGTGCTGAAGCGCCGCGGCCCGCCGCTGGAAGCGCCGCTGCGGCTCGTGCTGCCGCCGGTGCTCTCGGAAGCGGCGCAGCAGCGCGCGCAGGCCGGCATCGAGCGGGCGCCGTCGAGGCGCGGCAGCGCCGCGACGGCGCCGACCGCCGGCTTGCGCGCCGCGACCTTCGTCAACCTCGCGCCGGTCGAGCGCGTGGTTGGCGACTGAACCCTCACCGACCCGGCCTGGCACTTCTCGTCCGCGTGGACCACTGCTGCCGTGCTCTGGATCGCCATTCACCTGCCGCTGCTGTCGCTCGAATCGTTCGCGGCCACGCTGCCGCACGCGCCGGGCGAGCGGTCGCTGGCCTTGATGGATGCGCATGCGGTCCTCGTCGTCAACGCGGCGGCGCGCGCGCTCGGCGTCCAGCCCGGCTTCAAGCGCGCGACCGCGCTGGCGCTGGCACCGCAGCTCGTGCTCGGGCACGCCGACCCGGTCCGCGACGCGCTGGCGCTCACTGCCGTCGCGCATGCGGCGCTGGCCTTCACGCCCGGCGTCTCGATCCAGCCGCCCAGTGCCGCCGCGCCCGACGCTGCGCCCCACACCGTGCTGCTCGAAGTGCAGGCCAGCCTGCGCTATTTCGGCGGCCTGCCGGCCCTGCTGCAGCGGCTGCAGAGCGCGCTCGCGCCGCTGGGGCATCGCGTGCACGTCGTCAGCGCCGCGACGCCGCTCGGCGCCGCGCTGCTCGCGCGCGTACATCCCCGCCTGGACTGCGCCGGTCTCGCCGCCACGCGCGCCGCGCTGGACCGCGCGCCGGTCTGGCTGCTCGGCCCCGGCCGCGCGCACTGGGAGGCGCTGCAGGGCATGGGGTTGCGCCGCATCGCCGACCTGCGCGGCGTGCCGCGCGACGGCCTGGCGCGCCGCTTCGGCGAGCTCGTGCTCGACGAACTCGACCGCGCCAGCGGCACCCGGCCCGACCCGCGCGAGGCGCTCGCGCTGCCGCCCAGCTTCGACAGCCGGCTCGAGCTCTTCGCCCGTGCCGACACCAGCGAGCAGCTGATGCACGGCGCCGCGGTGCTGCTGGCACGGCTGGTGGCCTGGCTGTCGGCGCAGCATGCGTTCGTGCGCCGCTTCACGCTGCTGATGGAACACGAGCGGCGCTCGCGGCGCGATGCGTCGGGTGCCGGCGTCACCACGCTCGAGCTGGCGCTGGCCGAGCCCTCGCGCGACCCGGCCCACCTGCTGCTGCTGCTGCGCGAGCGCCTGGCGCCGCTGCAGCTGCCCGCACCGACGCTCGACCTGCGCCTGCAGGCCGCCGACATCGCGCGGCGTGCGCCGCCGAATGCCGAGCTGTTCCCGACCCCGGCGTCCGAGCACGAAGGCCTGACGCGCCTGGTCGAGCGCCTGCAGGCGCGACTCGGCCGCGAGCAGGTGCTGCGGCTGGTGCCGCAGCAGGACCACCGCCCCGAGCGCGCGACCACCTGGCGTGTCGCCGATGCCGCGATGCGCCCCGCGCGCGCGCGCAGCCCGGCAGTGGCCGCCCCGGGAATGACGCCCGCGGCGCGGCACGCCGTGCGGCCGGTCTGGCTGCTGCCACAGCCCGAGCCCCTGCCCGAGCGCGACCATGCGCCGCTGCTCGACGGCCAGCCGCTGCAGCTGCTCAGCGGCCCCGAGCGCATCGAATCCGGCTGGTGGGACGCCGAGCTCGTCGCGCGCGACTACTTCATCGCCCAGCGGCCGGGCGGCGCGCTGGTGTGGATCTACCGCTCGCGGCTGCCGCCGGCGGCGCCGGGGCCGTGCTGGTTCCTGCAGGGCAGGTTCGGTTGAGATGACAGCCCCAAGACGCCTGCGGCGTCGTCCCCCGAGGGGAGCTCAGGCCGCTTGGGGCGGCCCGGCGCTGGCCTGAGGTGACTCAGGCGACGCGCCCGAACCACCACACCGACAGGCCGGCCGCCAGCACCACCAGCAGCGCGCCGAAGGCCGCGAACAGCGCGCTGATCTCGGTCTCCTTCTTCTCGACGATCAGCCGCGTCGACAGCCCCTGGTAGACCTGCTTCAGGTCGGCCGCGGTGCCGGCGTAGAAGTAGTCGGCGCGCGTCATGTTGGCGATGCTCTTCAGCGTGTCTTCATCCAGCCGCACGCGCATCGACCAGCCCTCGAAGCCGATCGTCTCGCCCTCCTTGGTGCCGATGCCCACGGTGTAGACGCGCACGCCGCGGTCGGCCGCCATCTTCGCGGCTTCGACCGGGTCCGGCCCGGTGGTGCGCTGGCCGTCGGTCAGCAGGATGATCGCGGCCGAGCCGTACGAGCCTGGCGCGACCGGTGTGAACACCGGCCGCGGCTTGTCGCCCGGGGCGGGCGGCATCTCGCGCTGGCCGGTGATCTGCGAGAGGTCGATGCCGGCATCGGGGAACAGCGTGGCGAGCGACAGCACGATGCCGCTGCCGATCGCGGTGCCGCGCTGCAGCTGGAAGCGGTCGATCGCGGCGACCACGTCCTCGCGGCTCAGCGTGGGCGCCTGCACCAC
>JAYSLR010000473.1:0-3285 GCA_043725365.1 Rhizobacter sp.
GCACCGCGATCAGATCGGCGATCCCGAAGGCTTGCGCGATCGGCCCGGTGATGAAGTCGTTGGTTGCGGTGACGAGCGCGACCAAATCGCCGCGCGCCTGGTGTTCGCGCACAAGCTCCAGCGCCTTCGGCCGCAGGTTCGGGGTGATCACCTCGGCCATGAACTGGCGGTGCGCCGCCGCGACCTGTGCCGGCGGGCGCGCACGCAACGGCTCGGTCGCGAACGCGATGTACTCGTGGATGTCGAGCTGACCGGCCTGGTACTTCGCGTAGAACGCATCGTTGCGGCGCGTGAACTCTGCCGCGTCGACCCAGCCCAGACGCGTGATGAACTCGCCCCAGGCATGGTCGGAGTCGAGCGGCAGCAAGGTCTCGTCGAGGTCGAACAGGCACAGCCGGCGATCCGCGCCGTTCATCGTGCACCCTCCTCGACCAGCATCTGCTTGAGCAACGGGACCGTGATCGCGCGCTTGGTGGCCAGCGAGAACGTGTCGAGCCGGTCGAGCTGGGCCATCAGGTGCTTCAGGTCGCGGGCGAAGCGGGTCAGCAGGTAGTCCATCACCTCGTCCGACAGGAAGATGCCGCGCCGATCGGCCTCGCGGCGCAGCGTGGCGCGCACCTCCGGCTCGCCGAGCGGCTCGACCGCGAACACGTGGCCCCAGCCCAGGCGTGTGCGCAGATCCTCGCGCAGCGACAGGTCGACCGGCGGCACGCGCCCGGCGGCGGCCACCGGCATGCCGCGCGTCGCCGCCTCGACGAAGAGCGCGAACGCGGCGTGCTGCTGGTCGACGTCGAGACCGTCGCAGCCGTCGATCACGACCAGCGCCCAGGTCTCGTCGAAGGGCCAGGGCGCCGGATCGGCGGCGCTGAACCAGCCGGCGTGCGCGCCCTGCGCCTCGAAGCGCGCGACCAGCGCCTGCAGCAGATGGGTCTTGCCGGCGCCGCTCGGGCCCCACAGGTAAACCGGCGCGGCCTGAGGCGCCAAGGCCCGCAGGTGCGCGATCGCCAGCGCGTTCGCACCGGGAACGAAGTTGTCGAAGCTGCGCGCAGTCTCGGGGCCGAGGGTCAGCGGAATCTGCCTCATCCGCGGAACAGCTCGCTCTCGACATAGGTCGCGCGCAGCCGGCGCACCGCCACGACGAGCACCGCGCTGACCGGCAACGCGATCAGCACGCCGACAAAACCGAACAGGTGGCCGAATGCGAGCAGCGCGAAGATCACCGTCAGCGCACTCATGCCGATGCGCTCGCCGACCAGGCGCGGCACGAGCACGAAGCCCTCGAGCAGTTGCCCGATGCCGTACACCACGGCCACGCCGATCACACCGTGCCAGCCGGTGAACTGCAGCACGCCGGAAATCAGCGCCAGCGTCAGCCCGAGGCCGAAGCCGACGTACGGGATGAACACTGCCAGCCCGGTGAAGACTCCCACCGGCACCGCCAGATCGAAGCCGAACAGCGTCAACCCGACGCTGTAGAAGACCGCCAGCGACAGCATCACCAGCAACTGGCCGCGCAGGTACTGGCCGAGCGTGGCGTCGCACTCGTCGAAGAAGCGGTGGGTGCGCTCGCGCAGCCGTGGCGGAATCAGGGCCCCGATGCGCTGCACCAGCTCGTTCCAGTCCAGCAGCAGGTAGAACAGCACCATCGGCACCAGGACGACGTTGCCGACGATCGCCAGCAGGATGCTGCCACCGATGCGTGCCGAACTCAGCGCGGTGGCGAGCCAGTCCTCGAAGTTCGCGTCGAGGTACTTCAGCGCGAAGGCCTTGATGCTCGCGGTGTCGAGCGCCACGTCGATGCCGAAGTGCGCCAGCCACGGCGAGAGCTGGGTGTTCATCCGCTCCGCAAGCAGCGGGATCTGTTCGCGCAGCAGCGGCAATTGCTTGGACAGGATCGGCACGATCAGCAACAACACCGCGAGCACGAGCACGATTGCCGCGACCTCGACGACCGTCACCGCCAGCGCGCGCGGCACGTGCCGGCGCGCGAGCCGCTCGACCAGCGGGTGCAGCACATAGGCGAGCACCGCGGCGATCAGGAACGGCGTCAGCACCGGCCCGAGCAGCCACACGATCGCGGCGGCGAGCAGGCTCAGGACGATCCAGTTGGCGGTTTGACGTTGCGCGGCGGTGAGGGTCATGGTGATCGGTGGCGCGCGGGCGCCCACCATGTCAAGGTGCGGAATTCTACGGGGCCCTTGCGCGCCCCTGGCGGGTTCAGTGCAGGCGCGGCGGCCCGCCGCCCCCGAGCGCAGCCAGGCGCGCGCTGATCTGCACGCGGTCGGGTGCGT
This sequence comes from Rhizobacter sp., assembly GCA_043725365.1. Lineage (GTDB taxonomy): Bacteria > Pseudomonadota > Gammaproteobacteria > Burkholderiales > Burkholderiaceae_C > LMDS01. Next base: position 2,292 of record JAYSLR010000473.1, read on the forward strand.
CGGCGGTGTGGTCGAGGTAGTCCGACAGGTCGCGCACGGCGGCGTCGGCGATGCCCAGGTCGGCGTACACCAGGCCACGGTCGCGGCGTTCGTCCCAGGCCTGCGGCAGCAGCACGACCAGGCGCTCCTGCACCTGCAGCAACCGGCGCCAGTCGTGCGCGCTGCGGTGGATCTCCTTCAGGTTGCGCAGCATGCGGGCGACCACCTCGCGCGCCGTCGCGGCCTGCAGGAACAGGCCCAGCGGCACATCGAACTCGCCCTGCAGCCCGCGGTTGCGCTTGTAGGGCGCGAGCAGCTCGTCGAGCTCGTCGCGCGACAGCGAGTGGCCGGTGAACGGGTCGATCACGACCTCGCCGCGCTGCTGCCCGGTGTTCATGCGCAGCTTGATCAGGAAGTGCCCGGGGAACGACACGCCGCGCGCCATCAGGCCGATCTGCGACGCGAGCTCGATGTACAGGATCGCCAGCGTGATCGGGATACCGCGGCGCGTGCTCAGCACCCGGTGCAGGTAGCTGTTGTCGGGGTCGTAGTAGTTGTTGACGTTGCCGGCGAAGCCCAGCTCCTGGAAAAAGAAACGGTTCAGCCAGCGCAGCCGCTGCACCGGCACGGCGTCGGCCGGGAAGCGCTGCTTCAGGCGCACCGCCAGCGCGTCGATCTCGGCCAGCACGGCCTGGGTGTCGAGCGCGGGGAAGTCGTCCTGGGCAATCGCGACCGCAGCCTCGACGAGCGACAGGCTGGCGTCGTCGGCAACGAGGGAAGCGAAATATTCGAGCGCCGTCGGCGTCTCGAAAGTCAGCGGGCCCGGCATGCTCCCAGTTTAGCCGCGGTGCATGAACTGTTGAAGCCTCAGGCCGCTGGCCAGCAGGGCACCGAAGTAGAGCAAGGCCGCACCGCCAAGGCACAGCGCCAGCCAGCCGACGCGCTGCGCCTGGTGGTGGACCAGCCCGATCCAGTCGATCCGGCGCTCGGCCCAGAACAGCAACGCGCCGAGCAG
>JAYSLR010000474.1:0-8322 GCA_043725365.1 Rhizobacter sp.
CCTTGCCGTCATAGAACACGACCTCGACCGGCATCGCGTCTTCGAGGTACTGGATCGCATCACCCATGTTCTCGGACTCGACCTCGAACTGGTTGTACTCGGCGTCCATGAACGCGTACATCGGGTCGGTGAAGTAGGAGTAGGTGCACTCCTTCTTGTCGAGCATGACCTGATCGAGCTTGTCGTCGGCCTTGTAGACGACTTCGGTGCCGGAGTTGGAGAGCAGGCTCTTCAGCTTCATGCGCACCGTGGCCGAGTTGCGGCCGCCGCGGCTGTATTCGGTGCGCAGCACGACCATCGGGTCCTTGCCGAGCATGATGACGTTGCCGGCGCGAAATTCCATTGCGGTCTTCATAGCTGCTGTTTCCGTATGCGGTGGGATGCGGCGCGACGATGCGCCCGGGGTTGCGTTGCCTTGCGTCGTGCACTCGATCCTGGCTGAGTGCGCGAAAAGCCTTTGATTTTAGCCTGTTTCGGCGACGAAGCCGAGCAACTGTGTGCCCAGATCGACCTGGGTGAGAAGCGAGGCGCGCCACTTCTCGCACTGTCGCCGCCAGGCCGAGGCGAGCGGCAAGTCCGGCAGGTCCGGTGCGCCGCTGTTCCATGCGCGCCAGAAGTCGCGCATCGGCGCGGCAAGGTCGGCGCCCGCGCCGGCGCCAAAGCGCGTCAGGAACGCGCCGAGCTTGTCGAGGTGCACGCCGTCGTGTTGCGGATAGATCTGCCACACGAAAGGCTTGCCTGCCCACTGCGCGCGCACAAACGAATCCTCGCCGCGCACGAAGTTCAGATCGCTGGCCCACAGCAGGTGGTCGTAGTCGCGCTGCGTGAGCGCCGGCAGCAGCACCGCCCGCAAGGCGGCGCGCTGCAGGCTCGGGCCGAGCAGCGCGCTGACCTGGCGCGCCGCGTGCCCGGCGGTGGCCAGCAGCACGGTGGGCCGCTGCGCGAACTGGTCGAGCAGGGCGGGCAGGGCGGGCTGGGCGTAGCAGAACAGGCTCACGACCTGCTCGCCCGGTGCGGCGGCGATGCCTTGCGCGGCCCGCCAGGATGGCGCGTCGAACGCCTGCTGGCGCGACACCAGGTCGGGCTCGCGAATCAACCCGCCGGTGCGCGGCGTGAAGCCGGGATAGAAGAACCACTTGCGCAGGCCCGCGCCGGGGCCCGACATCTGGGGCGAGCTGAGTCTGTGCGCGCGCTCGACGACATCCTCGGCGCTGAGGTACTCGAGGTTGACCCACACCGGCGCGTGCGGCTGGCGGGCCATGCGAGCGACGAAGGCTTCGGGGAGCTTGCAGCCGAAGGCCTCGATCACGATCTCGCCCGGATCGATGGCCGCATCGCCGGAAGGCCAGGGCAACACGCGCACGCGCGGCGCGCCGGCGGGCGCCATCCAGCCAAGGGCCGTCGCGTCGTCGACCCACAGCCGCACCTGTTCGCCGCGCGCCGCCAGATCGGCGGCGAGACGCCAGCACACGCCGATGTCGCCGTAGTTGTCGATGACGCGGCAGAACAGATCCCATTGCATCGCGCCCATTATTCCGGAGCACGCCCCGGTCGCGCACGCCGCGGCACAATCGCGCTCGATGACCGACGACGATGCCTCCGCTCCCGGCGCGCAGCCGAGCGATGCGACCCGCGAGCGACTGCTCGCCGAGGTCGCCGCGCTGCCGAACCTGCCCGGCGTCTACCGCTACTTCGATGCGCAGGACGCGGTGCTGTATGTCGGCAAGGCGCGCGACCTGAAGAAGCGCGTCTCGAGCTACTTCCAGAAGAACCACGGCGGCACGCGCATCGGCCACATGATCACCAAGATCGCGCGGCTGCAGACGACCGTGGTGCGCTCGGAGGCCGAGGCGCTGCTGCTCGAGAACAACCTGATCAAGTCACTGGCGCCGCGCTACAACATCCTGTTCCGCGACGACAAGAGCTACCCGTACCTGAAGATCGCCGCGGGCAAGTTCCCGCGCGTCGCGTACTACCGCGGCGCGGTCGACCAGAAGCACCGTTATTTCGGGCCGTTCCCGAGCGCCTGGGCGGTGAAGGAATCGATCCAGATGATCCAGAAGGTGTTTCGCCTGCGCACCTGCGAGGACACCGTGTTCAGCAACCGCACGCGGCCGTGCCTGCTCTACCAGATCAAGCGCTGCTCGGGGCCGTGCGTGGCCTTCGTGTCGGCCGAGGACTATGCGCTCGACGTGCAGCACGCCGAGCGCTTCCTGCTGGGCGAGCAGCAGGCGCTGATGGACGACCTGCAGGCGCAGATGATGGCGCACGCCGACGCGCTGCGCTTCGAGCAGGCAGCGGAGATCCGCAACCAGATCGGCGCGCTCTCGCGTGTGCTGCACCAGCAGGCGGTCGAGGACAACACCGGCGTGACGACGAAGGACGCCGACATCCTCGCCGTCAAGGTCGAAGGCGGGCGGGCCTGCGTGAACCTCGCGATGGTGCGTGGCGGCCGCCACCTCGGCGATCGACCCTATTTCCCGAAGCATGTCGAAGAGGTGATGACGCTCGGGCCGGAAGACGACGACGCGCCCGCCGGCGCGCCGCCGGCGCCCGCATCGGCCGAGGTGCAGGTGCTCGAAGCCTTCATCGCGCAGCACTACCTCGACGGTGGCGTGCCGCCGCTGCTGGTGCTCAGCCACGCGGTGGACAAGGCATTGATCGATGCCCTGTCGCTGCAGAGCGGCGTCAAGGTCACCGCGCAGCACCAGCCGCGCGAGCCGCGGCGGGCGTGGCTGGACATGTGCATCAAGGGCGCGCAGCTCAAGCTGGCGCAGCTCCTCGCCGAGGAAGGCTCGCAGCAGGCGCGCACCCGTGCACTGGTCGATGCCTTGGACCTCGCCGTCGACGACATGGACACCTTTCGCATCGAGTGTTTCGACATCAGCCACACGGCAGGCGAGTCGACGCAGGCATCCTGCGTCGTCTTCGAAGGCCACAAGATGCAAAGCGCCCAGTACCGCCGCTACAACATCGAGGGCATCACCGGCGGCGACGATTACGCCGCGATGCGCCAGGTGCTGACGCGCCGCTACGCCAAGCTGGCCGAGGCCGCGAGCCGTGGCGAGGCGCGTTTGCCCGACCTCGTGCTCGTCGACGGCGGGCGCGGCCAGGTCAGCATGGCGCGCGAGGTGTTCGAGGAACTCGGCATCGACCTCGGCCGCATCGTCGGCGTCGAGAAGGGCGAAGGCCGCAAGGTCGGCCTCGAGGAGCTGGTGTTCGCCGACGGCCGGCCCAAGGTCTACCTCGGCCGCGACTCCGCCGCGCTGATGCTGGTGGCGCAGATCCGCGACGAGGCGCACCGTTTCGCGATCACCGGCATGCGTGCGCGGCGCGCGAGCGTGCGCACCGGCAGCAGCAAGCTCGAGGACATCGCCGGCATCGGGCCGAAGAAGCGTGCCAAGCTGCTGCAGCGCTTCGGTGGCGTGCGCGGCGTGGGCAACGCCAGCGTCGAGGATCTGTCGGGCGTGGACGGCATCTCGAAGGAATTGGCGGAGGAGATCTATCGTGTCCTGCATTGATCGAAGCGTGCCCGCGGGCCCGGCCGCCGCGGCGGTGCGCCTGCCGCCGCCGGGGCCGGTGCACAGCTGGACCGAGCTGAAGTTGCAGGCCGCGCGACGGCTCGTCGCCGCGAATCCGAACGGCAGCTACACCGGTGAGGTGGTCGAGCCGCTGCTCGGCATCCCGGTGCTCGAGATCGAGTTGAACGGCGACGGCAGCGTGCGCGAGATCGTGTTCCTGAGGCACCCGCAGCAGGCGAAGGACACCTCGCAACTCGCGGCCGACGCGGTGCGCCGCGCCGCGCCGTTCGGCGACGTGTCGCACCTGCCCAAGCCCTGGCGCTTCACCGAGACCTTCCTGTTCAACCACGAGCGCAAGTTCAAGCCGCGCACGCTGGATCAATAGCCGCGCGCATCTCGGGTCACAATCACGGCATGTTCTTCAACCTGCCGACCTTGCTGACCTGGGCGCGCATCGTCGCGATCCCGCTGATCGTCGGAGTGTTCCACCTGCCGCTGGTCGAGGCCGACCGCAACCTGATCGCGACCGTGCTGTTCATCGTCGTCGCCCTCACCGACTGGGCCGACGGCTACCTCGCGCGGCGCCTGAACATGACTTCGTCGTTCGGCGCCTTCCTCGATCCGGTGGCCGACAAGTTCCTGGTCTGCGCGGCGCTGCTGGTGCTGGTCGAACTCGAACGCGTGCAGAGCCTGGTCGCGCTCATCATCATCGGGCGCGAGATCGCGATCTCGGCCCTGCGCGAATGGATGGCGCAGATCGGCGCATCGCGCAGCGTTGCGGTGCACATGATCGGCAAGGTCAAGACCGTCGTGCAGATGGTGGCGATCCCGTTCTTGTTGTTCCACGGCCCGCTGTTCGGCCTGATCGACACGCAGGTCTGGGGCACGTGGCTGATCTATGCGTCGGCGGTGCTGACGATCTGGTCGATGGTGTACTACCTGCAGAAGGCGCTGCCCGAGATCCGCGCCAAAGTCCGCTAGTGTCGGCCGCCGCGATCGCCCGGCGCGGTGCGCTGATCCGCGCCATGCCGTGGGTATTCGTCCTGATCTGGAGCACCGGCTTCGTCGTCGCGCGCTTCGGCATGCCGCATTCGCCGCCGCTGACCTTCCTGTCGATGCGCTACGCGCTCTCGCTCGCATGCTTCGGCGTGTGGATTCGCATCGCGCGTGTCGCGTGGCCGCGTGAACGGGTGCAGTGGGCGCACCTGGCGGTCGTCGGCGTGCTGATCCATGCCGGCTACCTCGGCGGCGTCTGGGCCGCGGTGAAGTCCGGCATCGGCGCGGGCACCGTCGCGCTGCTGGTGGGCCTGCAGCCGGTGCTGACGGCGCTGTGGATGAGTTCGCGCGCCAGGCCGGTGGGCGACGCGCGTGCGCGCGTATCGCCGCAGCAGTGGCTCGGGCTCGGGCTCGGCCTGGGCGGCTTGACGCTGGTCGTGTGGCACAAGCTCGGCGGGGGCGAGATCACGCACTGGAACCTCGCGCTCGCGGTGTTTGCGCTGTTCAGCATCACGATTGGCACGCTCTACCAGAAGCGTTTCGTCGCGCCCTGCGACGTGCGCAGCGCCAGTGCGATCCAGCTCTTCGCGGCACTCGCCGTGAGCGCGCCGCTGGCGCTGCTCGAGAACGGGCCGGTGGTCTGGGACCCGCAGCTGATCGGCGCGATGGCGTGGTCGGTGCTCGTGCTGACGCTCGGCGGCAGCTCGTTGCTGTACCTGCTGATCCAGCGCGGCGCGGCGACCAAAGTCACGAGCCTGATGTACCTCGTGCCGCCGTGCACCGCGGCGCTCGCGTGGCTGCTGTTCGGCGAGGCCTTCACGTGGAGCATGGCGATGGGCATGCTGCTGACGGCCAGCGGCGTCGCGCTGGTGGTCCGCGCACCCGTGCAGCGCGCCTGAAGCGTCGCGCGCCGCGGGCTCGCGTGACAAACGACCGCGATGTCTTGTCAAGCGAGAAAGCACGCAGAGCCACCCGAATGAGGGCGTGTGAATACGAATAGAATCCGCTTCCGCGCTTGACACTGCGATAGGGCGCGGCTGTAATCGTTTCGAGCTGCCGCGCCACCACACTTGCAGCCGAACACCCACCCGAACTCATCGTGAGACACCTTTAGAGGGGGAACACCCGTGAACAAGTCCGAGTTGATCGAACACATCGCCAAGCAGGCCGACATCTCCAAGGCAGCCGCAGCGCGCGCCCTGGAGGCCGTGATCGGCGGTGTGAAAACCACGCTGAAGAAGAACAACACGGTGTCCCTCGTGGGCTTCGGAACGTTCAGCGTCGGCAAGCGCGCCGCGCGCAGCGGGCGCAACCCGCGCACCGGTGCGACGATCAAGATCAAGGCTGCGAAGGTGCCGAAGTTCCGTCCCGGCAAGGCCCTCAAGGACGCGGTGAACTGAGCGGCCGGCCCGGTTCGCGCCAGTTGGATTTCGCGGGTGCTTAGCTCAGTTGGTAGAGCGGCGCCCTTACAAGGCGTAGGTCGGGGGTTCGAGCCCCTCAGCACCCACCATCCGAAGCGCACGAATCGCCGACCGGCCCGACGCGGCTTTCGGCGCCGATGGCTCGGCTAGAATCGCAAGCACCACCCAGCCAAAGGCGAACCTCGGTTCGCCTTTGTTGTATCTGGATCGCAGGATCGAGCGGCGCGTTCGGCGCCGCGCCCCGACTGCCCGGCCGTTGCGGCACGGGCCGCCCGTAGACAGAGGCTCTCGATGTTTGACTTCTTCCGCAAGCACACCTGGTTGCTGCAACTGATTCTGGGCTTCGTCGTGCTCGCGTTCGTCGGTGGCGGCGTGTACCAGGGCTATGGCAGCTTCATGCGCGACGAGGGCACGACCGTCGCGAAGGTCGATGGCCGCAAGATCACGCGAACCGAATGGGAGCAGGCGCAGCGCGAGCAGATCGAGCGCATCCGCCGCCAGATGCCGAATGTCGACGCCAAGCTGTTCGACACGCCCGAGATGAAGCGCCAGTCGCTGGACGCGGTGGTGCGCGAGCGCGTGATGCTCGCCGCCGCCGACAAGCTGCACCTCGCCGTCACGGACGAGCGGCTGCAGCAGGAATTGCTGGGCGTTCCGCAGTTCAAGCGCCCCGACGGCAGCTTCGACATGGACGCCTACAAGGGATTCGTGCAGTCGCAGGGCATGACCCCCGCCGTGTTCGAGGCGCGGCTGCGCCAGGACATCTCGATGCGCCAGGTCGTCTCGGGCATCACGGCCAGCGCGTTCGCACCGGCGAGCGCCGCCGACGCCGCGCTCGACGCGATGTTCCAGCAGCGCGAGGTGCAGGTGCAGCGCTTCGCGACCAAGGACTCGATGGCATCCGCCGCGCCGACCGATGCCGACGTCGACAAGTACTACAAGGATCCGGCCAATGCAGCGCAGTTCATGGCGCCGGAGGTCGAGGATGTGGAATACGTCGTGCTCGACCTCGATGCGCTGAAGAAGGGCATCACCGTCACCGACAAGGATCTGCGCGACTACTACGCCGCCAACGAGGCGCGTTACACCGCGCCGGAAGAGCGCCGTGCCAGCCACATCCTGATCAAGGTCGATGCCGGTGCATCGGCGGCCGATCGTGCCAAGGCCAAGGCCAAGGCCGAAGCGCTGCTGGCCGAGGTCAGGAAGAACCCGGCGACCTTCGCAGACGTCGCGCGCAAGAATTCCGACGATCCGGGTTCGGCCGAGAAGGGCGGGGACCTGGACTTCTTCGGCCGCGGCGGCCTGGCCGCGAAGCCGCTCGAAGACGCCGCCTTCGCGCTCAAGCCCGACGAGATCAGCGGCCTGGTGCAGAGCGACTTCGGCTACCACATCGTCAAGCTCACGGCGGTGCGCGGCGGCGACAAGCGCAGCTTCGATTCGGTCCGGGCCGACATCGAGAGCGAGATCAAGACGCAGCTCGCACAGAAGCGCTTCTCCGATGTGGCGGTCGACTTCACCAACATGGTCTACGAGCAACCCGACAGCCTGAAGCCGGTGGTCGACAAGCTCAAGCTCGAGCTGCGCAGCGCCCAAGGCGTCAGGCGCACGCCGGCGCCGGGTGCCAGCGGCGCGCTGGCGAACGCGAAGTTCCTCGATGCGCTGTTCGGCACCGATGCGATCCGCAACAAGCGCAACACCGAGGCGATCGAGATCGCTTCGAGCACGCTGGTCTCGGGCCGCGTGGTCAGGTATGCGCCCGCGCACCAGTTGCCGCTGGCCGACGTGAAGGCGCAGATTCGCGAGCGCCTGGTCACGCTGCAGGCCGCGGCGCTCGCGCGCAAGCTCGGCGAGGCGCGCCTGGCCGAGTTGCGCGCCGCGCCGGCCACGCCGATGACGGAGCCGTCCGTGACCTTGTCGCGCGCCCAGCCGCACGATCTGCCGGCCGCCCTGGTCGATGCCGTGCTGAAGGCGCCGGTCGCGACGCTGCCGGCGTTCGTCGGGGTCGATCTCGGCGACCAGGGCTATGCGGTTGCGAAGATCGGCAAGGTGCTGGGCCGTGACCCCGTCGCGGCCGACGCCGCGCGCGCTCGACAGCAATACGCGCAGGCTTGGGGGGAGGCCGAATCGCAGGCCTACTACGCCGCACTGAAGACGCGCTACAAGGTCGAGGTCAGGCCGGATGCGGTGCCCTCCGCGGCTTCGGATGCGGCTTCCGCCGTGGCGAGCCCGGCCCCGAAGTAGCACTTGCGCCGAGCCGCCGCCGCGCGGGCTCCGTTATAATTTCGAGCTCTACGGTGGCTGTAGCTCAGTTGGTAGAGTCCAGGATTGTGATTCCTGTTGTCGTGGGTTCGAGCCCCATCAGCCACCCCATCCCTGCTCTTCAC
>JAYSLR010000475.1:0-8434 GCA_043725365.1 Rhizobacter sp.
CGCGGTGTGGACCGAGCAGTCGCTGTTCTTCCGCGTGATCCAGCGCGGCAAGGACTACTGGAACTCGGCCTTCTTCTGCGGCAGCTGCGCGGTGGTGCGACGCAGCGCGCTCGAGGAGATCGGCGGCTTCGCCACCGGCACGATCACCGAAGACCTGCACACCTCGATGCGCCTGCACGCCAAGGGCCACGAGTCGGTCTACCACGCCGAGCCGCTGGCCTTCGGCCTGGCGCCCGAATCGATCCAGCCCTTCCTGGCCCAGCGCGTGCGCTGGGGCCAGGGTGCGATGCACGTGTGGCGCAAGGAAGGCATCCTGACGCACCGCGGCCTGAGCCTGGCGCAGCGCATCAACTACTTCGCCTCGGTGCTGACCTATTTCGACGGCTGGCAGAAGGCGATCTTCTACTTCGCGCCGGTCGCGGTGCTGCTGTCGGGCGTGCTGCCGATGCGCGCCAGCATGACCGACTTCCTGATCCACTTCGCGCCGTTCTGCGTGCTGACCTTCTGGGTCTTCGAGGAGGTCGCGCGCGGCTACGGGCGCAGCCTGTTCATCGAGCAGTACAACATGGCGCGCTTCGCGGCATTCGCCTGGGCGACGCTGGCCTGGATCGCGCCGACGCTGAAGTTCCGCGTCACCGCGAAGGGCGCGCCGGCGGCGCGCAGCGCGGTGCGGCTGACCTTCCCGCAGTGGTCGGTGCTGGCGCTGAACGCGTTCGCGGTCGCGGTCGGCGGTGTCGTCTACCTCTGGTCGCCCAACCTGCCGCTCGGTGCGGTGGTGGCGAGCGTGTTCTGGGCCATCGTCAACAGCGCGCTGGCGATCGGCGTGATCGCGTTCACCGCGCTGACGCAGCGCAACCGCCGCACGCAGTACCGCTTCCCGGTCGCGCTGCCGGCGGAACTGGTGGTGGCCGACGGCACGCGCCTGTCGGGCACCGTCGACGACGTGTCCGAGAACGGCCTGCGCTTCTACGGCAGGCTGCCGACCGAGCTGGCGGTGGGTGACATGGTGACCGGCCACCTTAGCCTGCCCGAGAGCCGCGTCGCGTTCTGGGGCGAGGTCCGCGGTGCGGTGCCGTTCCCGCAGGCCGAGCACGGCCTGAAGGCGGTCGGCCTGCACTTCTCGACCAGCCAGGAGGGCCGCGACCAGCTCGAGGCCTTCCTGTTCGGCTCCGACCTGCAGTGGGTGCTGAACGGCTACACCGATCAGGTCCACACGCCGATGAGCCGCGTCATGCCGCGCCTGGTGCCGGGCCCGGGGCCGAACCCGCTGCTGCAGGTTCAATGGAATGCCGGCGCGGTGCGCGTCGAACGCAGCGGCCCGGCCGAATCGGTGCTGGCCTCGGCCCGGGCTCACGATGCCGGCGGATCGTTCCTCGTCAGCCACCACGCGCTGCCCGAGCGGCGCGACCTGATCCTCGACGTGAACCGCCGCACCGCCGCGCCGTCGTGCAAGGTGCAGCTCGAGCGCCTGGCACTGAGCGGCCCCGGTGGCGGCGACGCCGCGGTGTTCGCGTACCGCATCGTCGCCTCGACCGAGCTGCCGCCGTTGGCGGCGCCGGCCGCCGACACCGGCGACGCCTGGAGCGAGCCGCGCCGCGAGTCGCTGCCGTCCACCTACTAGCCGCGTTGCCGTCGCCCTCTCGATCGGAACACCACCTTGAACCCGACACGCCCCCGCCTGCTCGCAATCGCCGCCGTCGCGCTGCTCACGGCCGCGCGAGCCCATGCGATCGAATATGCCCAGATCGACACCTCGTCGAGTGCGACGACCGCGGTGCTGGTGCAGGCGCTCGCCGCGCCGTCGCCCGGCGCACCGGCGCCGCTGATCTCGGCGACCTACGCGCGCTGGGACAGCGGCGATGCCACCGCGGCCGGCATCGTCTACCGCTGGTCGCTGGGCGGCGACACGCAGCACTGGGTGGTCGGCGCCGGCGTCGGCGTCAACGACTTCCACGACCGCGCCGATCCGGCCGCGGGCCACGACACGCGATCGTCGGCGCGCCTGCAGTCGGAGTGGTACGGCCCGGTGCCCGGCGGCACCTACTACGCGCTGGCGCAGGCGTCGAGCTTTCGCGGCAGCTGGCTCGCGACCGCGCAGTACGCGCCCAGTGCCTGGCCGGTGGCGGCGGAATGGAGCCGCTACCACGAGCGCGGCTACCAGGCGACGAACCTGGGCCTGCGCATCGCGCTGGGCTCGCCGCGCTGGTTCCTGCGCGTCGGCAACACGCGCGCCGAGGGCGAATCGCACCCCTACATCGGCATCGCCTACAACGGCTTCTGAGCGCCGCCGGCGCGGGCCGCGGCGTCAGCGCTTGCGCTGCTTCGCCCAGTAGCCGAACTCGGCCTCAAAGCACTCGATGTCGACTTCGCTGACGCGCCCGATCAGCCGCTCCTGCACAGCGCCGACCGCCTGGTTGTAGACGCTCGGGGCGATCTCCTCGAGGAAGAAGTGCAGCAGCGCGGCGGCCTGGATGTTGCCGATGCGCTGCTCGAAGTTCTGCTGGAAATAGCGCTCGATCGACGTGACCGCGGTGGCACGTGCGTCCTTGTTGAGTTCGATCGTCATCGTCGGGGCTCGCTCAGGGGTGGGCGGCCGCCCAGGCGGCCAGGAGTTCGGCTTCGCGCTGCGGCGTGAGCTTGCCGGCGCGGCGCTTGTCGTCCGGCGCGGGTAGGCCTTGGTCCAGCACCGCACCGATCGTCTCGCGCAATGGGCGCGTGCGCAGGCCGGCCGCCGCCGCGCGCGTCAGGTCGCGGTTGAAGCCGGCGAACTCGGGATCGGTGGACGGCAGCCACACCGGCAGTTCGCTCCACGGCTGCACGCCGTGCTGCAGCAGGAAGGCCTCGCCGACGCGCACCGCCTGTGCGGGCGGGTGGCCGCGCGCCGCCGCTTCGGCCCGGCACGCGGCGATCAGCGTCTCCCAGCCGATGGGCTCGGCAGCGACCGGGCCACTCGCATTGAGCGCGCCGCGCGTGCCGGCCTCGAGCAGGTGGACCATCCAGGCCGCAAGATCGCGCACGTCGATGAACTGCAGCGCGTGCTCCTGCGCCACATCGGGCACCAGCATCGCGCCGCCCGAGGCGGCGCGCCAGACCCAGTACGAGAAGCGCCCGCTGCGGTCGCCCGGGCCGACGATCAGGCCCGGCCGCACGAGCAGCGCGCGGTCGCCGAACACGCGCGTCACCTCGGCCTCGCAGGCGGCCTTCTGCGGGCCGTAGTGGCGCAGGTCGCGGTCGTCGCGCGCGATGCCGTCGGAGCTCGCCAGCGGGTGATCCTCGCCGGTCATCGGCTCGCTCGTGTCGGCATAGGCCGAGATGCTGGAGACGAACAGGTAGCGAGCGCAGGCATCGCGGAGGGTTTCGGCGCTCGCCTGCACGTCGGCCGGCACGTAGCCGCAGGTGTCGATCGCCGCGTCCCAGCGGCGACCGGCGAGCATGCGCAGGTCGGCGACGCGGTCGCCGGTCAGCACCTCCACGCCGTCGGGCCAGGCGCTGCGCGCGCGGCCGCGGTTGAAGACCGTGACGCGGTGGCCGCGCGCCAGCGCCGCGTCGAGCGCCGCGGCGCCGAGAAAGACGCCGCCGCCGAGGATCAGGACGTGCATGCCGGTCTCCGGTCGGAGGTCAGGACAGCGTCGCCGGGTCGAGGTTCGCGCCGCACAGGATCAGCGCAACGCATTCGCCGGCGCGCGGCCGCACGACACCGCTGCGCAGTGCGGCCAGCGGCAAGGCCGCGGCCGGTTCGACCGCGAGCTTCAGTTCGCGCCACAGGAAGTGCTGCGCGTCGCGGATCGCGTCGTCGCCGAGCAGCTCGGCCTGCGCGACGTGGCGCTGCGCGATCTCCCACGCGATGCGGCCGATGCGCCGCGCGCCCAGCGAGTCGGCCGCGATGCCGCCGACCTGCACGTCGACCGGCGCGCCGGCCTCGCGCGCCCGGAACAGCGTCGGCGCGCGTTCCGGTTCGAGCCCGACGACGCGGCTGCGGCCGGCGAACCAGGCCGCGATGCCGCCGATCAGGCCGCCGCCGCCGACGCTGACCAGCACCGCGTCGGGCGCCGGATGACCCCAGGTCGCGCTCTGCGCCTCGAGCTCGCGCGCCAGCGTGCCGGCGCCGGCGACGACCTCGATCTGGTCGTAGGCGTGCGTCATCAGCGCGCCGGTCTCGCGCTGGCGCGCCTCGCAGGCCTCGAGCGCCTCGGCGTACACCTCGCCCGCGATCACGACCTCGGCGCCGAGCGCGGCCAGTCGCGCACGCTTCGCGGCCGAGATCACGCTCGGCACGTAGACCTGCGCGTGCACGCCGAGCGCCCGCGCCGCCACCGCGGTGGCGATGCCGGCGTTGCCGCCCGACGCCGCGATCACGCCGGCCGGTGGAATGGTGTTAGCCAGCAGCCGGTTGAACATGCCGCGCGCCTTGAAGCTGCCCGAGCGCTGCAGGTGTTCGAGCTTGAGCAGCACCTCGAACGCCGGCGCGTCGGCGGGCAGGCCGAGGGCGCGGCTGGGCAGCCGCCACAGCGGTGTCTCGTGCACATGCGGTGCGATGCGCGCGGCGGCGGCGGTGATGTCGGCGGCGGTGATGCTCATGGTCGGTCGGCGGCGGTCGAAGCGGCCGCCAGTATCGCGCGGCCGCACTACGATGCGCTCTGTGCGCCGCGGGCGCGAGTCTGGAGCGACGCATGCAACTCGGAATGATCGGCCTCGGCCGCATGGGCGCGAACATGGTGCGCCGTTTGTCGAGAGGCGGCCACGACTGCGTGGTCTTCGACCGCGCCGCGGCCGCGGTACAGGCGCTCGTGGACGAGGGTGCGACCGGCGCGGCCTCGCCCGCCGACCAGGTCGCCCGACTCGCGCCGCCGCGTGTGCTGTGGCTGATGGTGCCGGCCGCGGTAGTCGATGCGACGATCGCGGAACTGTTGCCGCTGCTGGCACCCGGCGACACGCTGATCGACGGCGGCAATTCGTACTACGTCGACGACCTTCGGCGCGCGAAGGAACTCGAGGCGAAGCAGGTGCACTACATCGATGTCGGCACCAGCGGCGGCGTCTGGGGCCTGGAGCGCGGCTACTGCATGATGATCGGCGGCGAGGCCGAGGTCGTGAAGCGCCTCGACCCGATCTTCGCGACGCTCGCGCCGGGCCCCGGCGAGATCGCGCGCACCCCGGGCCGCGACGGCAGCGGCACCGCCGAGCACGGCTACCTGCATTGCGGCCCGAATGGCGCCGGCCACTTCGTCAAGATGGTGCACAACGGCATCGAGTACGGAATGATGGCCGCGTACGCCGAGGGCCTGGCGATCCTGAAGGCCGCGAACGTCGGCAATGCCGAGCACGCGCACGATGCCGAGACCACGCCGATGCGCGTGCCGGAGCACTACCGCTACGAGATGCCGCTGCCCGACATCGCCGAGGTCTGGCGGCGCGGCAGCGTGATCGCGTCGTGGCTGCTCGACCTGACCGCGAACGCGCTGAACGAGGACCCGGCGCTCGCCAAGTTCGGCGGGCGCGTCTCCGACTCCGGCGAGGGCCGCTGGACCATCCAGGCCGCGATCGACGAGGCCGTGCCGACGCCGGTGCTGACCGCGGCGCTGTACGCGCGCTTCAGCTCGCGCGGCGAGGCGGAGTTCCAGAACCGGCTGCTCAGCGCGATGCGGTTCCAGTTCGGCGGGCACGTCGAGAAGAAGTAGGCGCCTCGCGTCTGCCTGCTGCCCATCGGCCGTCCTCTTCGTAGCGGACGCACGGCTGCGCATGGCATCGACAAACACCCCCCAATCCGCGCATCATCTGGTTACACGAACGCAGCGCCGCCGGGGCACGCCCGCGGCCAGCGCGTTCGCCAACAGGGAGAAGCCAGATGAAGCTGCTTGCGACGGGTTGGGTTGTCGGTGCGATCGGGGTAACGGCGCTGGTCGGCTGCTCGACGAGCGAGCTGCGCGCGCCTGCGGCAGCGGTGATGATGCCCTCGTCCTGCTTGCCGGAAAAGACGGTGCAGATCAGCCAGATCACGCCGCCGAGCGGGTCGGCAAGCGCGACGATCACGGTGAATCCGGGTCAGCGACACGTCGATAAGCTGCCGAAGGCCGGCATCCGCTGGAGCCTGCCCGGCCCGCCCGGCCGGTACGCGTTCACGAGCACCGGCGTGACGTTCTCGGCGAGCCCGCCCGGTGTTTCGGCATCGACGCCGCCCGGCGGCTCCGGCGCGCCGGCAAACGGGGGCTCCGACTACACCTGGTGCATCGATTCCGGGGGGCCGGACGCGACCTGGTACTACACGATCCAGTTCACGGTGTCGCCACCCGCGCCCGCGCCCGCCACGACCTGGACCTGCGACCCGACCATCGTCAACTACGGCAGCAGCCTGCTGACGGACCCCAAGGTCCTGAACTGCACGGTGCGATAGGCCGTCGCCGGGGCACGGTGCCGGCGCGGCCGGGTCGGTCTCAGGCCAGCGCGCCGAGCAATTCGCCGGCCCGGCGCAAGGCCTGGCCGAGCTCCGATTCGGGCCCGACATCGGCCAGCTCGGTGGCCAGCCCGTTCGCCTGCTCGAGCGCGTCGCTGGCGGCCTGGTGGCGCCCGGCGCGATGCTCCGCTTCGGCGCGCCCGCACAGCAGGATGCCCAGGCTGGCGCGATCGGCCACCGCGCGCAACAGCGCCTCGCCGGTCGCCAGGCAATGGCGCGCCGACTCGAACCGCGACTCGCGGGCGTGGAGCACGCCGAGGTAGCCGAGGAACTGGCCCTCGGAGCGCCGGTCGCCGAGGTCGCGCGCGAGGGCCACGGCGGCTTCGTGATACGCCTGCGCGCGATCCGCCTCGCCGAGCGCTTCGGCCACCAGGCCGAGGTTGCACTGGACGATCGCCAGCAGCTGCGCGGCGCCCATCTCGCGCGCCGCGGCGAGCGAGTCTTCGAGCTCGCCCTGCGCTTCCGTCAGGCGGCCTTCGGTGAAGTGCAGCAGCCCGAGGTTGCAGCGCGCGTTCGCCTCCCATTGCCGATCGCCGAGCTCGCGCGCGATCTGCACGGCCCGCGCGTACAGCGGCCGTGCTTCGCCCGGGCGCCCCTGGTTGGCGTGGAACTGGCCGAGGTTGCCGGCGGAGCCGCCCTCCCAGCGTCGGTTGCCGGCCAGCTGCGCGACGCGCAGGCCGGTCTCGTAGTGGCGCCGCGCGTCCTCGGTCCGGCCCTGCGATTCGCAGAACGCGGCGATGCCATTGAGCACGGCGCACTCGCGCGCCGGCTCGCCGACCTCGCGGAACGCGGCCAGTGCCCGGTCGAAGGAGGCGGAGGCCGCGTCGATGTGGCCGGCGCGCGCCTGCAGCGGCGCGAGGATCTGCAGCGCGCGACCTTCGAGCAGCGGTTCGCCGAGCGCGACGGCGCCCGCCGCCGCCGCCATCAGGTCCTGCAGCGCCTCCGTCATGCGCCCGCAGAGTTGCAGCGCAGCGCCGCTGACCAGCCCGACGTTCACGCGCTCGCGCTCGCTGAGCCCCGGCACGGCACGCACCGCCTCGGCCAGCTCTGCGCCGACCCGGAACGGACCCTGCATCTCGATCGCGCCCCACGCGGCGATCAGCGTGCGCGTCGCGATCGTGCCATCGCCGCGGTCCACGGCGCGCCGGCAGGCCGCGACGACGTTGTCGAGCTCGACCCGCGTCTGCGCGCTCGCCCGGGTCGCGTCGAGTGCGGCGAAGAAACGGCCGTGGCGCTCCTGCGCCGCCGCGCGCGCCGCGGGTCCGCTGCCCGCATAGCGGCCCTCGGTCTGCAGGTGTTCGGCCGCGTACTCGCGCACGCTTTCGAGCAGGTCGAAGCGGTCGTCCGCGACCTGGCGCACGAAGCTCTTGTCGACCAGCCACTGGATCGCATCGCCGGTCGGCAGCGCGTGGCCCGGCATGGCGATGTCCAGCACCGCCTGCGCCGACTCGATCGTGAAGCCGCCGCGGAACACCGAGAGCTGCGCGAGCGCCGCCTTCTCGGGTTCGCTGAGCAGCTCCCAGGACCAGTCGAACGCCGCGCGCAGCGTCGCCTTGCGGTCGCGGCGGCCGGAGCGCGACATCAGCACGTCGAAGCGCTCGTGCATGCGCTCGAGCAGCGCCTGCGGCCGCATCGTGCTGACGCGCGCGGCGGCGAGCTCGATCGCGAGCGGCAGGCCGTCGAGCACCTTGACGAGCTGCTCGGTCGCGCGGGTGTCTTCGGCGTCGGGCTGGTAGTCCTCCTTGGCGGCCTCGGCGCGGCGCCGGAACAGGCCGGCGGCCTCGTCGGCGGGCAGCGGCGCGAGCGCGAGCGTCTGCTCGCCGACGATGCCCAGCACCTCGCGGGTCGTGACGACGAAGCGGGCCTGCGGCGCGCGATCGAGCCAGTGGCCCAGGGTTTCCTCGGCGTGCTGCGCGACCTGCTCGAAGTTGTCGAGGATCACCAGGCATTCGCCGCGGCCCGCGATCGCGCGCGCCAGCTGCA
>JAYSLR010000476.1:0-4501 GCA_043725365.1 Rhizobacter sp.
TTCGAGCTTTTCGAGGTTGGCATTGAGCTCGCGCAGGATGTCTTCCACGCGGGTCAAATTCTCCCGCGTGTCACCCAGGCGGTTCTCGGTCTCGCGGCGGCGCTCTTTGTACTTGGAGACACCCGCGGCTTCTTCCAGGAACAGGCGCAGCTCTTCGGGTTTCGATTCGATGATGCGGCTGATGGTGCCCTGGCCGATGATGGCGTAGGCGCGCGGCCCCAGGCCGGTGCCCAGAAACACGTCTTGCACGTCGCGCCGCCGCACGGGCTGGTTGTTTAGCAGGTAGCTGCTGGTGCCGTCTCGCGTCAGCACCCGTTTGACGGCAATCTCCTCAAACTCGCCCCACTGGCCGCCCGCGCGGTGGCTGGCGTTGTCAAACACCAGCTCCACACTGGCGCGGCTGGCGGGCTTGCGGGTGTTGGTGCCGTTAAAAATAACGTCCTGCATCGACTCGCCGCGCAACTCGCTGGCCTTGCTCTCGCCCAGCACCCAGCGCACCGCGTCCATGATGTTGGACTTGCCGCAGCCGTTCGGCCCGACGACACCGACCAGTTGCCCCGGCAACTGGAAGTTGGTAGGTTCGGCGAAGGACTTGAAGCCGGAGAGCTTGATCGAATTCAGGCGCATTGGCGATGGCAGGCTGGCGCCTAAGTGCTTGATTTATTTGAATAAAACCCGCAGACCGCAGGCTTCGGCGCAGCCCGGATGATAGCATTCGACGCCTGTCTCAACGCTCTCGAATCGCTACCACCATGGCCAAGACCGCCACCCCCAGAACGCCGGCCGCGCAACGCCAGAAGCCCGCCAACCCGCCGAGCGCGCCGAGCAGGGAACTGCAGGTCTTCCCGAACCCGGCGCCACAACGCGACTACGTGATCCAGTTCCAGATCCCGGAGTTCACCTGTCATTGCCCGTTGACCGGGCAGCCCGACTTCGCGCACTTCACGATCGACATGGTCGCCGACCAGCTCTGCGTCGAGCTGAAGAGCCTGAAGATGTACATGTGGAGCTACCGCAACGAAGGTGCGTTCCACGAGAAGGTCACGAACGACATCGTCGACGACATCGTGCGTGCCACCGACCCGCGCTTCATCCGCATCACCGCGAAGTGGTACGTGCGCGGCGGCATCTACACGAACGTCGTGGCCGAGCACCGCAAGAAGGGCTGGAAGCCGCCGCCGGCGGTCGAGCTGCCGCAGCACGCCCAGGCCACCGGCCTGCTCTGAGTCGCCGAAGCGAAGCGCCTGCGCAACTTCGTGGGCGCTTCGTTCGGGCCTGAGGCTGCGTCGATAATCGCTGCATGAATCCGCTGCTGGCGCGCCTGCACCCCTACCCGTTCGAGCGCCTGCGTGCGCTGACCCGCGACATCACGCCGAACCCGGCGTTCACGCCGATCGGCCTGGGCATCGGCGAACCGCGCCACGCGACACCGGAACTGATCAAGCAGGCGTTCGTCGACAACCTGAAGGGGCTGGCGAGCTACCCGGCGACGGCCGGCGAGCCGGCGCTGCGCGAGGCGATCGCGGCCTGGATCGCGCGCCGCTATGGCGTCGCCGTCGACCCGCTGACGCAGGTGCTGCCGGTCGGCGGCTCGCGCGAGGCGCTGTTCGCGCTGGCGCAGACCGTGATCGACCCGACCCGGCACGGCGCGACCGTGGTCTGCCCGAACCCGTTCTATCAGATCTACGAGGGCGCGGCGCTGCTCGCCGGCGCGCAGGTCGCGTTCGTCAACAGCGATCCGGCACGCAATTTCGCGGCCGACTGGGCGAGCGTGCCCGACGCGGTCTGGGCCCGCACGCAGCTGCTCTACGTCTGCTCGCCCGGCAACCCGACCGGCGCGGTGATGCCGCTGGCCGAGTGGCAGCATTTGTTCGAACTCAGCGAGCGGCACGGCTTCGTGATCGCATCGGACGAGTGCTACTCCGAGATCTACTTCCGCGACGAGCCGCCGCTGGGGTCGCTCGAGGCGGCGACCAAGCTCGGCCGCGGCTTCGATCGCCTGATCGCGTTCACGAGCCTGTCGAAGCGTTCGAACGTGCCGGGCATGCGCTCGGGCTTCGTCGCCGGCGACGCCGCGATCCTGAAGGCGTTCCTGCTGTACCGCACCTACCACGGCAGCGCGATGGGTCCGGTCGTGCAGCAGGCCAGCATCGCGGCCTGGAACGACGAGGCCCACGTGGTCGCGAACCGCGACCTGTACCGTGCGAAGTTCGCGCAGGTCACGCCGCTGCTGGCCTCGGTGCTGCCGGTGGCGCTGCCCGACGCCGGCTTCTACCTCTGGGCCGACGTGTCACATGCTGCCGCCGCCGGCGACGACATCGCCTTCGCGCTCGCGCTGCTCGCAAAATACAATGTCGCGGTACTGCCCGGCAGCCTGCTGGCGCGTGAAGCGAACGGCGTCAACCCGGGCGCCGGCCGGATCCGCCTCGCACTGGTCGCGCCGGCCGAGGAATGCCTCGAAGCGGCGCGGCGCATCGTCTCCTTTGTCCAATCCCACTGAGCCCCAGCCATGACCCAAGCAAGCACCCACGAGCTGCAAAGCCTCATCGACCTCGCCTGGGAAAGCCGCGCGTCGATCAACGCCACCAACAGCCCGGAGATCTACCAGGCGGTCGAGACCGTGATCGGCGACCTGAACGCCGGGCGGCTGCGCGTCGCGCAGCGCGAAGGCGTCGGCCAGTGGAGCGTGAACCAGTGGGTCAAGAAGGCGGTGCTGCTGAGCTTCCGCCTGAACGACAACAAGCTGATGCGCGCCGGCGACCTCGGCTTCTTCGACAAGGTGCAGACCAAGTTTGCGCACCTGAGCGAGGACGAGATGCGCGCCACCGGCGTGCGCGTGGTGCCGCCGGCGGTCGCACGGCGCGGCTCGTTCATCGGCAGGAACGTGGTGCTGATGCCCAGCTACGTGAACATCGGCGCCTACGTCGACGAGGGCACGATGGTCGACACCTGGGCCACCGTGGGCTCGTGCGCGCAGATCGGCAAGAACGTGCACCTGTCGGGCGGCGTGGGCATCGGCGGCGTGCTCGAGCCGCTGCAGGCGAACCCGACCATCATCGAGGACAACTGCTTCATCGGCGCGCGCAGCGAGGTCGTCGAGGGCGTCATCGTCGAGGAGAACTCGGTGATCTCGATGGGCGTGTACATCAGCCAGAGCACGAAGATCTACAACCGCATGACGGGCGAGACCAGCTACGGGCGCATCCCGTCGGGTTCGGTGGTGGTCAGCGGCTCGCTGCCGGCCATCGACGGCAGCCACAGCCTGTACTGCGCGGTGATCGTCAAGCGCGTCACGGCCGAGACGCGCGCCAAGACCAGCATCAACGAGTTGCTGCGCAGCTGATCACGGCCGCGGGCCTCGCGTGCGCACCGCCGCTGTGCTCGCCGGCCCCGAAGCGTGAAATGATCGGACGATCTCCCGGCCTGAAAGGATCCACATGAGTACCGGAAACATGGAGCGCGTGCTGCGGCTGATGTCGGAGAAGGCCGCGTCCGATGTGTACCTCTCGGCGAGCTCGCCGATCCTGATCAAGATCAACGGCCAGCTGCTGCAGCTCAGCGACCAGCCGCTCACCCACACCCAGCCGCGCCAGTTGCTGGCCGAACTGCTCACGCCGAGCCAGCTCGAGGAGCTCGACGACACCGGCGAACTCAACATCGGCGTCGGGCTGGCCGGTGTCGGCAGCTTCCGGCTGTCGGCGTTCAAGCAGCGCGGTTCGATCGCCGCGGTGTTCCGCTGCATCCCGTTCGTGATCCCGTCGCTGGAGAGCCTGAACCTGCCGCCGGTGCTGAACACGATGATCCTGGAAAAGCGCGGCCTGATCCTGATGGTCGGCGCCACCGGATCGGGCAAGAGCACGACGCTGGCGTCGATGCTCGAACAGCGCAACCAGCAGCTCGCCGGCCACATCCTGACGATCGAAGACCCGATCGAGTTCCTGTTCAACAACAAGAAGTCGGTCGTGAACCAGCGCGAGGTCGGCCGCGATACGCACTCGCTGCAGATCGGCCTGAAGAACGCGCTGCGCCAGGCACCCGACTGCATCCTGATCGGCGAGATCCGCGACCGCGAGACGATGACGGCGGCGATCTCGTACGCGCTGTCGGGCCATCTGGTGCTGTCGACGCTGCACGCCAACAACAGCTACCACGCGCTGGGCCGGATCCTGTCGTTCTACACGCCCGAGGCGCGCCCGGCCCTGCTGTCCGACCTGGCCGCGGGCCTGAAGTCGATCGTCTCGCAACGCCTGCTGCGCGCCAGCGCCGGCGGGCGCCTGCCGGCGGTCGAGGTGATGCTCAACACGAAGCTGGTCTCCGAACTGATCGAGCAGGGCGACTTCTCGGGCGTCAAGGAAGCGATGGAGAAGTCGCTGGCCGAAGGCTCGCAGACCTTCGAGCAGGACCTGGCGCGCATGATCAACGCCGGCCTGATCAGCCGTGACGAAGGCCTGGCCTTCGCCGATTCGCCGACCAACCTGATGTGGCGGCTGCAGAACGACAT
>JAYSLR010000477.1:0-7050 GCA_043725365.1 Rhizobacter sp.
AGGCCAGTGCCCGAGCCAGCGGAATGTCCTCGGCGACGTAGTAGTGTGGAATCTCGCGCTTGGAGCGGCTCATCGCCGCGGCGATCGACTTGCGCATCTCGGCGGCCCGGTCGACCGGCGCCGCGGCGGCCAGCGGCGCTGCCGTCGCGCCGACCGCGAGACGTTCGACATCCGCGCGCGTGACCGCGCCGTCGATGCCGGTGCCGACGGCACGGCCCGGGTCCAGGCCCAGTTCGGCGGCACGCGCGCGCGCGGCCGGCGAGATGCGCGCCCGTGTCGCCGGCGCCGCGGTGGCGACGCCCTGCGCGTCCGGCAAGGTCGCAGCAACGCCGACGCTCGCCGCGGCAACCGCCGCGGCCGGCGTCGCAGGCGCAGGCGCTGGCACCGCGACCTGCCCGGCCGCCTCGCCCGGCGCCGCCTCGCCCGGCGCCAGCAGCAGCGCCAACACGCTGCCGACCGGCACGGTCTGCCCGACCTCGGCGACGAGCCGGTGCACGACGCCGTCTTGCCAGCACTCGACGTCGATCGCGGCCTTGCTGGTGTCGACCACCGCCAGCACGTCGCCCTTGCTGACGCGCTGCCCCACGCCGACGTTCCACTTCAGCAGCGTGCCCTGATCCATGTCGGAGCCCAGCGAGGGCAGCTTGAACTCGAGCATGGTCAGCGTGCGAGCAGGCGGCGCGCCGCGGCGACGACCTTCGCCGCGGACGGCAGCGCAGCTTCCTCCAGATGGCGCGCGTACGGAATCGGGACCTCCTCGCTGCACACCCGGGCCAGCGGTGCGTCGAGGTCGTAGAACGCGTCCTCGCCGATGCGCGCGAGGATCTCGGCCGCCAGGCTGCAGGTGCGCCAGCCTTCGTCGACGACCAGCACGCGGCGGGTCTTGCGCACCGAGGCCAGCACCGTGTCCATGTCGAGCGGGCGCAGCACCCGCAGGTCGATGACCTCGGCCTCGATGCCCTGTTCCGCCAGCGAGCGCGCCGCGCCGAGTGCGCGCGGCAGGCTGCCGCCGTAGGTCGCGATCGTCAGGGCCGTGCCGGTGCGGCGCACCGCGGCATGCTGCAGGTCGACCGGCGACGCCGTGTCGTCGAGCTCGCCTTCGAGGTTGTAGAGCTGGGCGTGCTCGAACATCACCACCGGGTCCGGGTCCTGCAGCGCCGGCCACAGCATGCCGCGCGCGTCGGCCAGCGTCGCCGGTGCCAGCACCTTCAGCCCCGGCACGTGGGCATACCACACCTCCAGGCTGTGCGAGTGCTGCGCGGCGAGTTGCCGCCCGGCGCCGCTCGCCATGCGGATCACCACCGGCACCGAGAACTGCCCGCCCGACATGTGGCGCATCGCCGCCGCGGTGTTGACGATCGCGTCCAGCGCCAGCAGGCTGAAGTTCACCGTCATCACCTCGACGATCGGCCGCAGGCCACCCAGCGCGGCGCCGATGCCGGCGCCGACGAAGCCGAGCTCCGACAGCGGCGTGTCGCGCACGCGCGCGTCGCCGAACTCCTCGAGCAGGCCCTTGGTCACCGCATAGCTGCCGCCGTAGCGGCCGACGTCCTCGCCCATCACGAACACGCGCGGGTCGCGCTGCAGCGCCTCGCGGTGCGCGCTGCGCAAGGCCTCGCGATAGCTGGTGTGCATCGCGTTCGCGCGCTCAGGCGGCCTGGGTGGGATGGGCGATGCCGGAGGCGGCGAGGAACTCGTCGACGAAGGCCTCGACATCGTTCCAGTCGGTGTACTCGACGTCGTGCGCGGTGTCGGTGCTCTGCCCGCGCTCGCGCGCGACCATCCGCATCAGCTGGCGTTTCAGGTAGTCGTACTGCGTGTACTTCAGCGCGCCCGCCACGCAGCGCACCGTCAGCGGCTTCAGCCCGCAGTCGTCGACGAGTTCGTCGAGCAGGTGGCGCGCCTCGAGCCGGCTGTCCATGTCGTCGAGCGCGGCCGCCAGGCTGACCGAGTACAGCGCCAGCGGCATCGCGCCGAGCCAGGCCCGGTTGTCCTTCAGGAAGTGCTCGAGCGCGCGCTGGTGGCGCTGCTGGTGGACCGAGCCGCCGACGATCGCGGCCCGGTACGCGCCCGGCAGCATCGGCGCGAACGGCCCGGCGGTGTCGACGAGGTCGACCCGGTGGCCGCGGATGCGCAGCCGCTCGGCGATGAACTCGGCGATCTTGCGGCTCTGGCCTTCGGCGGTGCCGTAGGCGACGAGGATCGGCAGCATGAGGGGTCTCCCGGGTCAGTCGGCGAAATGCCGTCCGAGCGCGTGCGCGCGCTCGAGGTAGTCGGCGCGGACCGCGGCGTTGGCGCCGTGGACCGCGTAGAAGTATTCGTGCCGCACCTCCGGGATGCCCGGGAAGCGCAGCGCGTAGTCGTCGATCAGGCGCGTCATCGCATCGCCGAGGCCGGCGCCGTACGAACGCTGGTCGAAGATGGTCGGGCTCATCACCAGCGCCTTGCGGTGGTGCAGCAGCGGCAGTCGGCCGTCGACGTCGCCGCGCCAGGCCTCGGGCGTCAGGCCGAACGCGAAGCCGAGCGAGAAGACGCGCTCGATCCAGCCCTTGAGGATCGCCGGGAAGCCGACGAAATACAACGGCGCGACGAAGGCCAGCGCATCGGCGGCCGCCACCTTGGCCTGCTGCTGCGCGACGTCGCGCGGGCCGCCGCGGCGATGCAGCTTGCGCACGATGCCGCGGGCATCGAGCGCACCGATCCAGCGCTTGACGAGCAGCCGCTGCAGCGGCCCGCGGGCGCGCTCGAGCAGGGACTGCGGCAGCCGCATGTGCGCGAGCACGTCGTCGGGCACGCTGTCGTCGATCCAGTTGGGGGCATCGCGGTCGCGCAGCACCGGGTCGAAGCCGATCGCATGCAGGTCGACGATCTCGTGCTCGTGGCCCGCCTCACGCAGGCCCGCATCGAAGCGCAGCAGCAGCGCGTGGCAGAACGAGTGCGGGTCGTGGTGCGCGTAGATCGTCAGCACCTTCATGGCATTCCCTTCAGCGCGGCGATGCCGGCGTGGTCACGTCGCGCCCGAGCTCGGCGACCGGCTCCCAGGTGCCGGCCTCGGCGAACGCGACCGCGGCCTCGACCTCGCGGCCGGCGTCGGCGTCCAGGTGCTGGAACTCGTCCTCGGTCAACAACCCAGCCGCCTTGAGGCGGTCGGTGTAGGTGTGGATCGGGCCGTGCTGCTTCCAGCGCTCCACTTCGGCCTTGTCGCGGTAGAGCTCGGCGTCGAACATCGAATGGGCGCGGAAGCGGTAGGTGTGCAGCTCCAGGAAGAACGGCAGCCGTTTCTCGCGCACGAAGGCCACGGCCTGGGCCGCGGCGTCGTGCACCGCGAGCACGCTCATGCCGTTGACGTGGCCGGTGGCCACGCCGTAGCTCGCCGCCTTCTTCGTCAGGTCGATCTGCGATTCGCTGCGCGACAGCGCGGTGCCCATCGCGTACAGGTTGTTCTCGCAGACGAACAGCACCGGCAACCGCCACAGCGCCGCGAGGTTCATCGACTCGTGGAACGCGCCCTCGGCGACCGCCCCTTCGCCGAAGAAGCAGGCCGTGACGCGCGGCTCGTGCTGCATCCGCGCCGCCAGCGCCAGCCCGACGGCGAGCGGCAGCCCGGCGCCGACGATCGCGTTGCCGCCGAAGAAGCGGGCGGCGCGGTCGAACAGGTGCATCGAGCCGCCGCGGCCGCGCGAGCAGCCCTCCTGCTTGCCGTACATCTCGGCCATGATCGCGTTCATCGAGACGCCGCGCAGCAGTGCATGGGCGTGTTCGCGGTAGGTCGCGACGACGTTGTCGTCGGCCTGCAGCGTGGGCATCACGCCGGCGGCCACCGCCTCCTCGCCGACGTACAGGTGCAGGAAGCCGCGGATCCGGCCTTCGCCGTAGAGCTGCGCACAGCGCTCCTCCATGCGGCGGATCCGCAGCATGTCGCGCAGCCGCGCATGGCAGAAGGCGCGCTCGTGGCGCGCGACGTCGATCGCGGCCTCGGCGGCGGCCGGGTTCATGCGCCCGCCTCCAGCGTCGAGAGGTCGCCTTCGGGCAGCCCGAGTTCGCGCGCCTTCAGCAGCCGCCGCATGATCTTGCCGCTGCGCGTGCGCGGCAGCGTCGGCAGGAAGGCGATCTCCTTCGGCGCGACCGCCGCGCCGAGCCGGCGGCGCGCGTGGCCGAGCAGCTCCAGGCGCAGCGCCTCGCCCGCCTCGAACCCCGGCTTCAGCGAGACGAAGGCCATCACGGTCTCGCCCACCACCGGATCGGGCTTGCCGATCACGCCCGCCTCGGCCACCGCGGGGTGCTCCATCAGCGCGCTCTCGACCTCGAACGGGCCGATCAGGTGGCCGGCCGACTTGATCACGTCGTCGGCGCGGCCGACGAACCAGTAGTAGCCGTCGGCGTCGCGCCGTGCCAGGTCACCGGTCAGGTACAGCTCGCCGGCGAAGCACTTGCGGTAGCGCTCGTCCTGGCCCAGGTAGCCGCGGAACATCGCCGGCCAGCCGGCCTTCAGCGCGAGCTCGCCTTCGACACCGGGCTCCTCGACGACGCGCACCGTGCCGTCCTCGCGGCGCACGATGCAGGCCTCGACACCGGGCAGCGGCTTGCCCATCGAGCCGGGCTTGATGTCCATCGCCGGCGTGTTCGCGATCATGATGCCGCCGGTCTCGGTCTGCCACCAGTTGTCGTGGATCGGCAGCCCGAGCACCTCCTGGCCCCACCAGACCGCCTCGGGGTTCAGCGGCTCGCCGACGCTGGCGACGAAGCGCAGCTTCGGGTGGGGGTACTTGCGCGCGAGTTCCGGGCCGGCCTTCATCAGCATGCGGATCGCGGTCGGCGCGGTGTACCAGACCGTGACCTCCTCGTCCTGCAGGATGCGGTACCAGCGGTCGGCGTCGAAGTCGGCCTCGTCGACGATGCTGGTCACGCCGTGCAGCAGCGGCGCGAAGATGCCGTAGGAGGTGCCGGTCACCCAGCCCGGATCGGCGGTGCACCAGTAGACGTCGTCGTCGTGCAGGTCGAGGGCGTAGCGGCCGGTCGCGTAATGCGTCAGCGCCGCGCCGTGCACGTGCACCGCCGCCTTCGGCGTGCCGGTGGTGCCGCTGGTGAAATGCAGCAAGGCCATGTCGTCGGCGCTCGTCGTCCCCACGGGCGGCGCCAGCGAGGCCCTGGACATCCAGGCCGAGTAGTCCAGCGTCCCGGCGATCGCGCTCGCCGTGCCGCCCTCCCCGACGACGATCACGTGCTTCAGCGTCGCCAGCGTGGCGCGGATCGGCTCGATCTTGCGTCGGTACAGCGCCTCGGTCGTCACCAGCACCTGCGCCTGGGCGATGCCGACGCGGGTGGCGATCGGCTCGGGCCCGAAGGCCGAGAACAGCGGCGTCACGACGCTGCCGTTCTTCAGGCTGCCGAGCACCGCGACGTACAGCGGCGCGATCCGCCCGGCCAGCACGAACACGCGATCGCCCTTGCCGACACCGAGCGCGTGCAGGCCGTTGGCAAAGTGGTCGCTCAGCGTCGCCAGATCGGCATACGACAGGTCCTGCGCTGGTGCGCCCGGCGCCAGAAAGCGCAGCGCGACCCGGTGCCGGCGCGCGCCGTGCGCGTGTCGGTCGACGGCCAAGCGCGCCAGGTTGAAGTCGTCGCCGGTGCCGCCGAGCTCCTCGCGCACGCGCTCCCACGAGAACGCGGCCCGTGCCTCCTCGCGGTCGAGCAGGTTGGGCAGCACACGCAGATCGGCGGCGGTCTTGCGGATGAACTCGGCGCGCATCGGACACCCTCCTCGATCGACAGGGTCGATTCCCAGACGGATGGTGCGCGCATGGTCGCGCGCCGCCATGAGCTGGCGCAATGAATCGGGCATCGGCGTTTGATGCCGCTCAACGCACAGCGCCCGGCGCGCGCTAACCTGTGTCGACCATGCACCAGACCCTCCCTCCATGAAACGCCTGGCCGTCCTGACCAGCGGCGGCGATGCCCCCGGCATGAACGCGGCAATCCGCGCCGTCGTCCGCATGGGCGTGGCGCGCGGCTTCGAGGTCTTCGGCGTGCGCCACGGCTACACCGGGCTGATCGCCGGCGATCTGGCCCGGCTCGGGCCCCGCGACGTCGGCGGCATCATGGAGCGCGGCGGCACGATGCTGGGCACCACGCGCTGCAGCGAACTCCGGACCGAGGCCGGCCAGGACCGCGCCATCGTCCAGCTGCGCCGCCTCGGCATCGACCAATTGGTGGTGATCGGCGGCGGCGGTTCGCAGAGCGGATCGCTGGCACTGTCCGCCAAGGGGCTGGCCGTGGCCGGCGTGGCGTCGACGATCGACAACGACCTGGCCGGGTCCGACATCACGATCGGCACCACCACCGCGATCGACGTCGCGCTCGAATCGGTCGACCGGCTGCGCGTCACGGCGGCCTCGCACCGGCGCGTCTTCCTGGTCGAGGTGATGGGTCGCGACTGCGGCTACCTGGCCACGATCGTCGGCATCGCCAGCGGCGCCGAGGCCATCGTCATCCCCGAGGCGCCGGCGGAGCCCGAACAGATCGCGATGAACCTCCATGCCGCCTACGCGCGCGGCAAGAGTCACGCGATCACGATCGTCGCCGAGGGTGCGAGGTACAACGCCCAGGCGCTGGCGAGCTACTTCCACGCCCACCAGGAGCGCCTCGGCTTCGACTTCAGGGTGTGCCAGCTCGGTCACGTCCAGCGTGGCGGCGCACCCGGTGTGGTCGACCGGATGCTCGCCACCCGGCTGGGCGCGGCCGCGGTCGAGGCGCTCGACGCCGGCGACCACGGCGTGCTGCTCGGCTCGATCGGCGGCCAGGTGGCGCGCACGCCGCTGGCCGAGGCGGTGCATCGCAAGAAACCGCTGGACCCCACGCTGCTCGAACTCGCGCACGCGCTGGCGCAATGAATGGCATCCTCGGGTGCGCAGGGCCGCCCCGGCATCGTGCGCATCGATCCCATCGCCATGGAGACTCAACGTGAACCTGAAAGACATCTGCGTGCTCGACGTGGCCACCTGCGGCCGCGAGACGACCGTGCTCGAGGCGGCCCGGCTGATGCGCCAGCAC
>JAYSLR010000478.1:0-4548 GCA_043725365.1 Rhizobacter sp.
CCGGCATAGCCGAGCTTCTGGCCGTCGACCATGTTCTCGTGGATGTAGTGCTGCACGAAGAACCAGGCACCCTGGTTCTGCGGCTCGTCCTGACACCACACGACCTCGCTCACGTTCGAGTACTTCCTCATCTCGGCCGCGAAGGCCTTGTGCGGGAACGGGTACAGCTGCTCGATGCGCAGGATCGCCACGTCGCCGTTCTTGCGTTCGGCGCGCGCCTTCACGAGGTCGTAGTAGACCTTGCCGGAGCAGCAGATCACGCGCTTGACCTTGTCGGCATTGACCTCGGCGTTGACCTCGCCGATCACGGTCTTGAACTCGCCTTTCGTGAAGTCGGCGAGCGGCGAGGTCGCGTCCTTCGCGCGCAGCAGCGACTTCGGCGTCATGATGATCAGCGGCTTGCGGAACATGCGCACCATCTGGCGCCGCAGCACATGGAAGATCTGGCTCGCCGAGGTCGGTTGCACGACCTGCATGTTGTTGTCGGCGGCAAGCTGCATGAAGCGCTCCAGGCGCGCCGAGCTGTGCTCCGGCCCCTGGCCTTCGTAGCCGTGCGGCAGCATCAGCGTGATGCCGTTGGCGCGACCCCACTTCACTTCGCCGGACGCGATGAACTGGTCGATCACGACCTGCGCACCGTTGACGAAGTCGCCGAACTGGGCCTCCCAGATCACCAGCGTGTTCGGCTCGGCCGAGGCGTAGCCGTATTCGAAGCCGAGCACCGCCTCCTCGGACAGCAGCGAGTCGATCACGACGAACGGTGCCTGGCCGTCGGCCACGTGTTCGAGCGGGGTGTAGGTGCCGACGTCCCACTTCTCGCGGTTCTGGTCGTGCAGCACGGCGTGGCGGTGCGTGAACGTGCCGCGGCCGGAGTCCTCGCCCGACAGCCGCACCGCATAGCCGCTCGCGACCAGCGAGGCGAACGCGAGGTGCTCACCCATGCCCCAGTCGACATTGACCTCGCCGCGGCCCATCGCGGCGCGATCGGCCAGCACCTTCTCGACCAGCGTGTGGACCTTGAAGTTCGGCGGCACGGTCGTGATGCGCTCGGCCAGGCGCTTGATCTCGGACATCGGCAGCGCGGTGTCGGCCGCGTCGGTCCACTTCTTGCCGAGGAACGGCGCCCAGTCGACCGCGTACTTGCTCTTGTAGTTCGTGAGCACCGGGTCGTAGGTGTTCTTGCCGGCGTCCATCGCGGCGCGCAGCGCCTTCACCATCGCGTCCGGGCCGTCGGCGGGCAGCACGCCCTGCACCACCAGCTTCTCGCCGTACAGCTTGCGCGTGCCGGGATGCTGCGCGATCTTCTTGTACATCAGCGGCTGCGTCAGCGCCGGCGTGTCCTGCTCGTTGTGGCCGAGCTTGCGGAAGCAGAGGATGTCGACGACCACGTCCTTCTTGAATTCCTGGCGGTAGTCGAGCGCGAGCTGGGTGCACAGCACGACGGCCTCGGGATCGTCGCCGTTCACATGCAGCACCGGGGCCTCGATCATCTTGACCACGTCGGTGCAGTACAGCGTGGAACGCGAATCGCGCGGGTCGCTGGTCGTGAAGCCGATCTGGTTGTTGATGACGACGTGCACCGTGCCGCCGGTGTAGTAGCCGCGCGTCTGCGCCAGCGCCAGCGTCTCCATCACGACGCCCTGGCCGGCGAACGCGGCGTCGCCGTGGACGATGATCGGCAGCACCGAGTCGCCTTCCTTGTCGCCGCGGCGATCCAGCCGCGCCTTCACCGAACCTTCGACGACCGGGTTCACGATCTCGAGGTGCGACGGATTGAACGCGAGGCTCAGGTGCACCGGGCCGCCACTGGTCGTGATGTCGCTGGAGAAACCCTGGTGGTATTTCACGTCGCCCGACGGCAGTGCCTCGGGCGCGGTGTGGTCGAACTCGGCGAACAGGTCCTTGGGCATCTTGCCCAGCGTGTTCACCAGCACGTTCAGGCGCCCGCGGTGCGCCATGCCGATGACGATCTCCTGCACGCCCTTGGCGCCGGCGCGCTGCACCAGTTCGTCCATCGAGGCAATGAAGCTCTCGCCGCCCTCGAGCGAGAAGCGCTTCTGGCCGACGTACTTGGTATGCAGGTAGCGCTCCAGGCCTTCGGCAGCGGTCAGGCGATCGAGGATGTGCCGCTTCTGCTCGGCGTTGAAACTCGGCTTGGAACGGATCGATTCGAGCCGCTCCTGCCACCAGCGCTTCTCGGTCGGCGTGGTGACGTGCATGTACTCGGCACCGATCGCACCGCAGTAGGTTTCGCGCAGCGCCTGCACGATCTCGCGCAGCGTCATGTGCTCGGCGGTCGAGAAGTAGGTGTTCGTGGCGCTGAACACGATGTCCATGTCGGACTCGCTCAGGTCGTAGAACGCCGGCTCGAGCTCGGGGATCTTCGGCCGCTCCTGGCGCTTCAGCGGGTCGAGGTCGGCCCAGCGCGAGCCGAGCGAGCGGTACGCGGCAATCAGCGACTGCACGTGAACCTGCTTGCGCGCGATCGCCAGATCGGTGGTGGAGGCCTTGGAGCCGAAGGTGCCGGCCTTGGCGCGCTGTGCGAAGGATTCGACGACCGGCGCGTGCGCCACGTCGCGGGCGCTGGACCCGTCGACGGCCGGAACGTGCTGCAGCGCGTCGAAATACGCGCGCCAGTTCTCGGGCACCGAGCCGGGGTTGTCGAGATAGGCCTCGTACATCTCTTCGACGTACGGGGCATTGCCGCCGAACAGGTACGAGTTCGACCTGGATTCCTGCATCATTTCGCTCACCTTTTGCGCCGGTTTCCGGCACTGTAGTGGGTTGAAAAACCTTCCGCGACGCGGCTAGACCACTGAGCGGAGAAGCGACCCGCCTCGACCGAATGCGTCAAGGGGACGGGAAGGAGCTGTCTAATTCACGGGCGCGACTTTACCACCGCGACCGCGGGGTCTTGGGGGACGCGCCTTATATGCAACGGCATCAAGGAGAAGTCACGCGAGCGCGACACGCTGCCGCGCGGACCGGTACTCGCGCTCCAGCCGGGCGATCAGCTCGGCCGCCGGGAGCACGCGCTTGATCGCGCCGATGCCCTGTCCGCAGCCCCAGATGTCCTTCCAGGCCTTGGTCGACGCGCCGCCGAAGTTCATCGTGCTGGGGTCGCTCTCGGGCAGCTTGTCGGGGTCCAGCCCGGCCGCCCGGATCGAGCCCTTCAGGTAGTTCCCGTGCACGCCGGTGAACAGGCTGCTGTAGACGATGTCGTCGCTGCTGCTGTCGACGATCATCTGCTTGTAGCCTTCGACTGCACGGGCCTCGTCGGTCGCGACGAAGGCCGAGCCGATGTAGGCGAAGTCCGCGCCCATCGCCAGCGCCGCGAGCACCGCGCCGCCGCTGGCGATCGAGCCGCTGAGCGCGACCGGGCCGTCGAACCACTCGCGGATCTCCTGGATCAGCGCGAACGGGCTCTTCACGCCGGCGTGGCCGCCGGCGCCGGCGGCGACCGCGATCAGGCCGTCGGCGCCCTTCTCGATCGCCTTCTTCGCGAAGAAGTTGTTGATGACGTCGTGCATCACGACGCCGCCCCAGGCGTGCACCGCGTCGTTGACGTCGGTGCGCGCGCCCAGCGAGGTGATGATGATCGGCACCTTGTACTTGGCGCAGACCTGCATGTCGTGGTCAAGCCGGTCGTTGCTCTTGTGCACGATCTGGTTGATCGCGAACGGCGCCGCCGGCTTGTCCGGATGGGCCTCGTTGTAGGCGGCCAGGATTTCGGTGATCTCGGCGAGCCAGTCGTCGAGTTGCTCGGCGGGGCGAGCATTGAGCGCCGGCATCGAGCCGACGACGCCGGCCTTGCACTGCTCGATCACGAGCTTCGGGTTGCTGACGATGAAGAGCGGCGCGCCGATGATGGGCAGCGGCAGCGTGGCAAGAACTCCGGACAGGGGCATGGTGTCTGGTCCTTCGGTTTGATATTGCAGGCGTGTTCAGAACGCATCGAGGGCGAGCGCCGTGACGCTCGCACCGCCTTCGACGATGGCGTCCCGCACGCCGGGCACCTTGCTCAGCAGGTGCTCGGCGTAGAAGTGCGCGGTCGCAACCTTGGCCTTCAGGAAGGCGGCATCGCCTTCGCCGCGGGCGAGCTGGTCCTCGGCCACGAGCAGCGCGCGCGCCATCTGCCAGCCGGCGACGACATTGCCGGCGAGCATCAGGTAGGGAACCGATCCGGCAAAGACGGCGTTCGGGCTCGCCTTGGTGTTGCCGGCGACGAAATCCACCACCTGCTCGAAGGCCTCGCGAGCCGCACCCAGGCGCTTCAGCATGGCCTTGGCTGGCGCACTGTCGTGCGTCGCGAGCTCGCGCTCGGTCACGGCGATCTGAAGCGCGATCGCCTTCGGCGTGCGGCCGCCGTCACGCGCGGTCTTGCGGCCGACGAGGTCGTTGGCCTGGATCGCTGTCGTGCCCTCGTAGATCGGCAGGATTCGAGAATCGCGCAGGTATTGGGCGGCGCCGGTCTCTTCGATAAAGCCCATGCCGCCGTGCACCTGAACGCCCAGGCTCGCCACTTCGACACTCATCTCCGTGCTGTAG
>JAYSLR010000479.1:0-4465 GCA_043725365.1 Rhizobacter sp.
TTACCTGATCGTCGATCACCTGCGGCGCAGCGGCCGCTCCGATGTGCACGTGGTCAACGCCGGCGACGGCCGACACGCGCACCCGACGCAGGGCCTGCTCGACATGTACACGATCCGCCACTACAAGCGCGAGTTCTCGGGCCTGGTGGTGGCGATCGTCGGCGACGTCGTGCATTCGCGCGTGGCCCGCTCCGATATTCATGCATTGACCACCCTGGGCGTGCCGGAGATCCGCGCGGTCGGCCCGAAGACACTGGTGCCCGGCGACCTGGCGGCGATGGGCGTGCGCGTCTGCCACGACATGGCCGAGGGCATCCGCGATGCCGACGTGATCATCATGCTGCGCCTGCAGAACGAGCGCATGAGCGGTGCGATGCTGCCGAGTGCCGCCGAGTTCTTCAAGAGCTACGGGCTGACGCCGGCGCGGCTCGCGCTCGCGAAACCGGACGCGATCGTGATGCACCCGGGCCCGATCAACCGCGGCGTCGAGATCGACTCCGTGGTCGCCGACGGCGCGCAGAGCGTGATCCTGCCGCAGGTGACCTTCGGCATCGCGGTGCGCATGGCGGTGATGTCGATCATCGCGGGGAACAACGCATGAAGATCCTGGTCAGGAACGGCCGACTCGTCGATCCCGCCTCCGGCCGCGACGAGACCGGCGACCTCGCGATCGCGGCCGGTCGCATCGTCGGCCTCGGCAAGGTCAGCGCCGAGTTCGAGGCCGATCGCGTGATCGACGCGACGGGCCTCGTCGTCGCGCCCGGCCTCGTCGACCTCGCGGCACGGCTGCGCGAGCCGGGCCACGAGCACGAGGGCATGCTCGAGTCCGAGATGGCCGCGGCGGTGGCCGGCGGCGTCACCAGCCTGGTCTGCCCGCCCGACACCGAGCCGGTGCTCGACGAACCCGGCCTGGTGCAGATGCTGAAGTTCCGCGCCCGCAACCTGAACCTGGCGCACGTCTACCCGCTCGGGGCGCTGACGCGCGGCCTGAAGGGCGAGGTGCTGACGGCGATGGCCGAACTGACCGATGCCGGCTGCGTCGGCTTCTCGCAGGCCGAGGTCGGCCTGCGCGACACGCTGGTGCTGCACCGTGCGCTGCAGTACGCCGCGACCTTCGGCTACACGAGCTGGCTGCGCCCGAACGACGCCTGGCTCGGCAACGGCGTGGCCGCGAAGGGCGCGCTGGCCACGCGCATGGGCCTGTCCGGCGTGCCGGTGATCGCCGAGACGATCGCGCTGGCGACGATCTTCGAGCTGGTGCGCGACACCGGTGCGCGCGTCCATCTGTGCCGGCTGAGCAGCGCTGCCGGGATCGAGCTGGTGCGCCGCGCCAAGGCCGAGGGGCTGCCGGTGAGCTGCGACGTGAGCATCAACTCGCTGCACCTGACCGACCTCGACATCGGCTATTTCGACGCCGCGATGCGCGTCACGCCGCCGCTGCGCCAGCAGCGCGACCGCGACGCGATCCGTGCCGCGCTCGCCGACGGCACGATCGACGCGCTGGTCAGCGACCACACGCCGGTCGATGCCGATGCGAAGAACCTGCCGTTCGCCGAAGCCGAACCGGGCGCCACCGGGCTGGAGCTGCTGCTGAGCCTGGCGCTGAAGTGGGGACGGGACGACGCGGTGCCGTTGCGGCGCACGCTCGGCGCCGTCACCGCCGCGCCGGTCGCGGTGATCGGCGACGCGCTGGGCTCGCTCGCGGCCAGCGCCGGCCGGCTGGTCGAAGGCGGGGTCGCCGATGTCTGCGTGTTCGCGCTGGACGAGCGCTGGACCGTGATGCCGGCCGCGCTGCGCAGCCAGGGCAGGCACACGCCGTTTGCCGGCTACGAGTTGCCGGGCCGCGTCCGGCTGACGCTGGTGGCCGGCCACATCGCCCACGAAGCCGCGCCGGAATGACGCGCGGCCTGCGCGGGGCGTGGCGCCTGCTGCGCTGCGTGGTGCACGGCGCGCACGGGCTGGGCGTCGTGCTGCTGCTGTTTCGCGGGCTCGACGCGGCGCAGCGTCACGCGCGCATCCGCTGGTGGTCGGCGAAGCTGCTGCGCCTGATGGGTGTGGCGATCCAGGTCGAGGGCAGCGTGCGACCGGGTGGCAGCCTGCTGGTCGCGAACCATGTCTCGTGGCTGGACATCACCGCGCTGCACGCGCTCGCACCGCAGGCGCGCTTCGTCTCCAAGGCCGACATCCAGGCGTGGCCGCTGCTGTCGCGCCTGGCCGATGCCGCCGGCACGCTCTACCTGGAGCGCGAACGCAAGCGCGACGCGCTGCGCGTGGTGCACCTCGTTGCACAGGCCCTGACCGACGGCCAGACGGTCGCGGTCTTCCCGGAGGGCACGACCTCCGATGGCCGCACGCTGCTGCCGTTCCACGCCAACCTGCTGCAGGCGGCGATCGCGACCGGCACGCCGGTGCAGCCGGTGGCGCTGCGCTTTTCGGATGCACACGCCTCGATCAGCGCCGCGGTCGAGTTCGTCGGCGCGACGACGCTGGTCGAGAGCCTGTGGCGCGTCGCCTGTGCCGACGGCCTGGTCCTGCACCTGAGCGTGCTGCCGGCGCGCGGCAGCCGCCACGCCGACCGCCGGGCCCTGGCGCGCACGCTGCGCGAGGACATCGCCGCGCGGCTGGCGAGCTGACTACGGCGCGCGGCGGGGCCGAGCGCTGGGCCGCCATGGGCCACGAAGGGGCCCATGGCGTGGACCCCGGCCGGCCCGCATCCCCCCGGGGGATCGTCGAACGTACCCGTTCGACGAGCGGCGCCGTCAGGCCTTGCCCTGGTTCGCGACCGCGGCCGCGGCCTTCGCGGCCGCCTCGGCGTCGCCGAGGTAGTAGCTGCGGATCGGCTTCAGCGCTTCGTCGAGCTCGTAGACCAGCGGGATGCCGTTCGGGATGTTCAGGCCGACGATGTCGGCGTCGGAGATGCCGTCCAGGTACTTCACCAGCGCGCGGATGCTGTTGCCGTGCGCGGCGATCACGACGCGCTGGTCATGGCGCAGCGCCGGCGCGATCGTGTCGTTCCAGAACGGCAGCACGCGCGCGACCGTGTCTCTCAGGCATTCGGTCAGCGGCACCTGGCCGGGGTCGAGCTTCGCGTAGCGCAGGTCGGCACGCTCGCAGCGCGGATCCGACGCTTCGAGTGCCGGCGGCGGGGTGTCGTAGCTGCGGCGCCAGACCAGCACCTGGTCGTCGCCGAACTTCTTCGCGGTCTCGGCCTTGTTCAGGCCCTGCAGTGCGCCGTAGTGGCGCTCGTTCAGGCGCCAGTCGTTGAGGACCGGCAGCCAGGTCCGGTCCATCTGGTCGAGCGCGTGCCACAGGGTCCAGATCGCGCGCTTCAGCACCGAGGTGTAGGCGATGTCGAATTCGTAGCCTTCGGCCTTCAGCAACTGCCCGGCCTGCTGCGCCTGCTGCACGCCCAGCGGCGTCAGGTCGACGTCGGTCCAGCCGGTGAAGCGGTTCTCCAGGTTCCAGGTCGACTCGCCGTGGCGGATCAGTACGAGCTTGTGCATGGGCTTCGGGCGTATGGGGGAAAAGGCGCCGCCCGGTCGGGCGCACCGAGGCGGAATTCTATAATCGCCGACTCATCGCAACCCGATTGGCCCGCCCGTGCAGTTCATCATCGACAACTGGTTCCTGTTCCTCGCGGCCGCCGTCTCCGGTGGCCTGCTGCTGTGGCCGATGATCAACAAGGGCGCCGGCGGCGCCGGCAAGGTCTCGCCCAGCGACGCGGTGAACATGATCAACCGCGAGAAGGCGGTGCTGATCGACGTGAGCGAACCGGCGGAGTACGCGGCCGGCCACCCGCTGGGGGCGAAGAGCGTGCCGCTGGGCCAGCTCGAGACCTCGAACGCGCTGCCCAAGAACAAGGCGCTGCCGCTGGTCGTGGTCTGCGCCACCGGCGTGCGCGCCGGGCGCGCGGTGGGCACGCTGAAGAAGCTCGGCTTCGGCAACGCGCGGGCGCTGGCCGGCGGGCTCGAAGCCTGGCGGGCCGCGAACCTGCCGGTCGACAAGACCGCCTGAGCCCGGGGGCGCCGCGATGCAAACTGTCAGGATGTATTCGACCCAGGTCTGCCCGTACTGCGTGCATGCGAAGGCGCTGCTGAAGAAGCGTGGCGTCGAGACGATCGAGGACATCCGCGTCGACCTCGACCCGACGCAGCGCCTGAAGATGATGGAGCTCACCGGCCGGCGCACCGTGCCGCAGATCTTCATCGGCGACACCCATGTCGGCGGCTGCGACGACCTGGTCGAGCTCGACCAGCGCGGCGGCCTGCTGCCGCTGTTGACCGGCGCCGGCGCCTGAGGCCTCGACGCGCGCGGCGATAATCGCCGCCGCACCACGCTCGCCGCCACGGCCGAGCCCACCACACCAACCCGAGACCCCCATGGCTGACGACAACAACCCGGTGTTCCAGATCCAGCGCATCTACCTGAAGGATCTGTCGCTCGAGCAACCCAATTCGCCGCAGAT
>JAYSLR010000480.1:0-3415 GCA_043725365.1 Rhizobacter sp.
GCGCGACCGCGGCGAAGTACGTGCGCCTGCTGTCGCTGTACAGGATCGACGTGGTGCTGGTCGAGCCCGACGCGGCGTTCGTCTCGTGCCCGCTGTCGAACCTGGTGCTCGGCGGCAGCCGCGCCATCACCGACATCACGCGGCCGTACGACGCGCTCGGCGCGCGCCACGGCGTGCATGTCGTCAAGGACAGCGTCGCCCGCATCGACCCGACGAAGCGCATCGCGGTGCTCGCCTCCGGCGCCGCGATCGGCTACGACAAGCTGGTGCTGTCGCCCGGCGTCGAGATGATCTGGGACGAGGTCGCCGGCTTGCGCGCCGCCAGCCAGCAGGGCCGCATCCTGCAGGCCTGGAAGGCGGGGCCCGACACCGTGATGCTGCGCCGCCAGCTCGAGGCCATGCCCGACGGCGGCGTGTTCGCGATCGCGATCCCCGAGGCGCCGTACCGCTGCCCGCCCGGGCCGTACGAACGGGCCTCGCTCGTCGCCGCCTACTTCAAGGCCGCGAAGCCGCGCTCGAAGGTGCTGATCCTCGACGCGAACGAGGACGTGACGAGCAAGGGGCCGCTGTTCAAGAAGGTCTGGGCCGAATCCTACAAGGGCCTGCTCGAGTACCAGCCGCAGTCCAAGGCGATCGGCGTCGACGCGGCGACGAACACGATCCGGTTCGAGATCCAGGACGACGTGCGCGCCGACGTGCTGAACGTGCTGCCGCCGATGCGCGCCGGCGCGATCGCGGTGCAGACCGGCCTGGCGAACTCGAACGCGCGCTGGTGCAATGTCGACTTCCTGAATTTCGAATCGACCGCGGCGAAGCACATCCACGTGATCGGCGACTCGATCCAGATCGCCTGGCTGATGCCCAAGAGCGGCCACATGGCGAACAGCCAGGCCAAGGTCACGGCCGCGGCGATCGTCGCCGAGCTGAACGGCTGGGAACTCGACCCGGCACCGATGCTGTCGAACACCTGCTACAGCTTCGTCGACGAGCGGCGCGCGGTGCACGTGGCGAGCGTGCACGCCTACGTGGCGGCCGACAAGACCTTCATGCCGGTGCCGGGTGCCGGCGGCGTGTCGAGTGCGCCGAACGAACTCGAGGCGGCCCTCGCGTTCAGCTGGGCGCGCTCGATCTGGGCCGACACGCTGGCCTGAACCGTGAGGGATTGCACCGGCCTGCACCACACTGGCGCAAACCCTCGCTGACAGTGTGCCGGCGCAGGCCTAGCATCATCGGCACTGCAGTACAGCGCGCTGGCCCGGCAGCACGACCACCGGATTCGGGCGCGCGGAAAGAGGTCACTCGTTGCGCGCCACCGATATCCACGCCCCCGACTACTTCCACAAGGTGGTCGACTGCCAGTGGGCTTGCCCGGCCCACACCCCCGTTCCCGAGTACATCCGCCTGATCGCGGCGGGCCGCTACACCGATGCCTACATGGTCAACTGGGCATCGAACGTGTTCCCGGGCATCCTCGGCCGCACCTGCGACCGGCCGTGCGAGCCGGCCTGCCGGCGCGGCCGCGTCGAGGAGGCGCAGGCCGCGAAGCCCGAACCCGTCGCGATCTGCCGCCTGAAGCGCGTCACCGCCGACTTCAAGGACGACGACATCTCCGACCGCTTCCCGCGGCCGGCGCAGGTGAAGAACGGCAAGCGCATCGCCTGCGTCGGCGCCGGCCCGGCGGCGCTGACGGTGGCACGCGACCTCGTTCCGCTGGGCTACGCGGTGACCGTGTTCGATGCCGACACCAAGGCCGGCGGGATGATCCGCTCGCAGATCCCGCGCTTCCGCCTGCCCGAGGAAGTGATCGACGAAGAGACCGGCTACGTGCTGAAGCTGGGCGTCGAATTCCGCGGCGGAACGCGCATCGCCTCGCTGAAGGCGCTGATCGGCGAAGGCTGGGACGCGATCTTCGTCGGCTCGGGCGCGCCGCGCGGCCGGGACCTGAAGATCCCCGGTCGCGACGAGGCCGCGAAGCACATCCACATCGGCATCGACTGGCTCTCGTCGGTCTCGTTCGGCCACGTCACCGCGATCGCGAAGCGCGTGATCGTGCTCGGCGGCGGCAACACTGCGATGGACTGCTGCCGCAGCGCGAAGCGCCTCGGCGGCGACGACGTCAAGGTGATCGTGCGCTCGCCGTTCGACGAGATGAAGGCGTCGCCGTGGGAGAAGGAAGACGCGGCGCACGAGGCCATCCCGATCCTCGACTGCCTGGTGCCGACCGCCTTCCTGCACGACGGCCACGGCAAGCTCACCGGCATGAGCTTCGACAAGGTGCGCGCGCAGCGCGACGCGGCCGGCCGCCGGCAACTGGTCTCGACCGGCGAGCCCGAGCAGGTGTTCGAGTGCGACGAGGTGCTGGTCGCGGTCGGCCAGGAGAACGCGTTCCCGTGGATCGCGCGCGACGCCGGCGTCGCGTTCAACGCGCAGGGCATGCCGGTGCTGAACGACGTGACGCTGCAGTCCAGCCGGCCGGACGTGTTCTTCGGCGGCGACGCCGCACTCGGGCCGAAGAACATCATCTGGGCCGTTGCGCAGGGCCACGCCGCGGCGATCTCGATCGACAAGTTCCTGCACGGCGAGGATGTGTCGAAGCGCCCGGCGCCCGGCGTCACGCTGGTGTCGCAGAAGATGGGCATCCACGAATGGAGCTACGACAACGCGGTGTCGAACGACACCCGCCTCAAGGTGCCGTGGCGCGACGTCAACGCGGCACTGCGCAACATCAAGGTCGAGGTCGAGCTCGGCTTCGACGTGCAGGCCGCCTGGAAGGAAGCGCAGCGCTGCCTGAACTGCGACGTGCAGACGGTGTTCAACACCGGCCAATGCATCGAGTGCGACGCCTGCGTCGACATCTGCCCGACCGACTGCATCAGCTTCACCGCGAACGGCGAGGAGGCCGACCTGCGCACCCGGCTGCGCGCGCCGGCCCGCCATGCGGACCAGGCGCTGTACGTGTCGGGCGAGCTGAAGACCGGGCGCGTGATG
Source organism: Rhizobacter sp. (assembly GCA_043725365.1). Classification (GTDB taxonomy): domain Bacteria; phylum Pseudomonadota; class Gammaproteobacteria; order Burkholderiales; family Burkholderiaceae_C; genus LMDS01. The sequence continues at coordinate 2,989 of JAYSLR010000480.1, forward strand.
GTCAAGGACGAAGACGTCTGTCTGCACTGCGGCCTGTGCGCCGAGCGCTGCCCGACCGGCGCCTGGGACATGCAGAAGTTCCTGATCGACCTGACGCAGGCCGGGCGCGGGTGCCGGGACGGCAGTTCCCGGAAGGCTGCCTGAATGTGGTGTTGCACATCGGTCGAGCGGTGCGGGCGGCGGGGTGTCGGCCCCGTCGGGCAGAGCTTTCGCTCGGCCCTGAACGGGCCAAAGCTCTGTCCGAGGTGGCCTGCCTGCCCCCGCGCACGCCACTCCGACATGAAGAGGGAATGAAGTGACGAAGCCGCCCAAACTCCGCCTCGAAGCCGTCAACGACTTCGTCGTCAAGTTCGCCAACGTCAACGGCTCGGGCTCGGCCTCGGCCAACGAGATGTTCGCGCGCAGCCTGCTGCGCATGGGCGTGCCG
>JAYSLR010000481.1:0-5431 GCA_043725365.1 Rhizobacter sp.
CGGGCCCTCGCCTTCCTCCTCTACCGCGACGCGATCGACCCAGCGAAATGTCATGGTCTTCCCGCGCCTACTCGAACCGGTTCTCGATCACGCCGATGCCATCGATCTCGATGCGCACCACGTCGCCGCTCTTCAGGAACGTCGGCGGCGTCATGCCCAGGCCGACGCCGGCGGGCGTGCCGGTGGCGATCACGTCGCCCGGGTACAGCGTGATGCCGCGCGAGCAGGTCTCGATCAGGGTCGGGATGTCGAAGATCAGGTCCATCGTCAGCGCGTCCTGGCGCAGCTCGCCGTTGACCCAGCAGCGCACGCGCGTGCGCGCGGCATCGAAGGCGTCGGCGGTCACGATCCACGGGCCCATCGGGCAGAAGGTGTCGAAGCTCTTGCCCAGATCCCACTGCTGGTGGCGCATCTGCACGTCGCGCGCCGTCACGTCGTTGACGATCGTGTAGCCGAACACATGGCTCAGCGCGTCGGCGCGCGCGATGTCGCGCCCGCCGCGGCCGATCACGACCGTCAGCTCGGCCTCGTAGTCGATCTGCGTCGAGATCGCCGCGCCCGGCATCCGCACCTCGTCGAACGGGCCGACGACGCACTCCGGCACCTTGGTGAAGACGATCGGCCAGGTCTCCGGGTCGGGGGCGTTGGCCTTGAACACCGAGCCCGAGAGCTCCTTCGCATGCGCGCGGTAGTTGCGCCCGACACAGAACAGGTTGCGCCGCGGCAATGGCAGCGGCGCCTCCAGCGTCACGTCGGCGAGCGCGATCGCGGCGGCGCCGGCGACCGGCGCGGGCGCGCCCCCGGCCATCGCCTCGATGACCCCGAGCGCACCGCGCCGGGCGTCTTCGGCGCTCAGCGCCAACGGCGTGATCGAACGGCCGTCGTCCGACACGAGGCCGACCGCACGGGCTCCATTTCTTCGGTAGGTGGCAAGGCGCAAGGCAGTCTCCCGATCAATTCAACCAAATGCTACCAATAACATACCAATCGGACAAGCGTGAAAGCACCCGAGCCCCAGCGGGCGCCGGACTTGCTACCATTGCCCCGACCCTCAGCACCCGTCGTCGAGCCCTCCATGGACAGCGCCCTGGCCTTGCGAGAAGCGATTCTCGAGAACCTCACGTCCCGCAAGTGGCGGGCGGGCCACCGCATTCCGACCGAACGCGAACTCAGCGGCCAGTTCGGCCTGAGCCGCTCGGCGGTGCGCCGCGTGCTGGCCGACATGAAGGACCGGCGCCTGATCACCCAGACGGTGGGCAGCGGCACCTATGTCAGCGAGCAGGTCAACGAGGCGCTGGCCGCCGCGATGCACAGCGCCGACCCGTTGCCCACCAGTCCGGCCGAGCTGATGAGCGCGCGCGGCGTGCTCGAGCCGGCGATCGTCGCGATGGTGGTCGTCAACGCCACCTCGCTCGACTTCGCACGCATGAACGACTGCTGCGACCAGGGCGAGGCCGCGAAGACGCTCGAGCGGTTCGAGCACTGGGACGCGATGCTGCACGAGGTGATCGCCGACGCTGCGCACAACAGCTTCATCTCGAAGGTCTTCCGACTGATGAACCAGGTGCGCGCCCAGGGCGAGTGGGGCGCGCTGAAGCGGCGCAGTGCAACGCCGGATCGCCGCCGCGAGTACCAGCTGGAGCACCGCGCGCTGGTCGCGGCGCTGCAGGACCGCGACGGCGCGCGCGCCACCGAGCTCTGCCTGGCCCACCTTGCGCACGTCCGGCGCAACCTGCTCGGCTACTGACGCACCGGCGACCGCGACGCGGCGGCAGGGACAAACCCGCTGTCGCATTGACCGACACCGGGTCGCTCGCTATATTGGGCGGCGCTTGGCGAAAGTCGCAACCAATTCAGCCCAATCAATCAACCCCGATCGCTGTCGGGGATGGAGACACGCATGATTTCAATCACTCTGAAGCGCCCGCTGCGGCGCGCCGGCCTGGCGCTGTGCGCCGGCGCCGTGCTGGCGCTGAGTGCTTTCGGCGTTGCCGCGCAGGAGTACCCGAGCCACCCGGTGCGCGTGATCGTGCCGTTCGCGCCGGGCGGCCCGGCCGACATCTACGCGCGCTTCATCGCCAGCAAGCTGCAGACCTCGCTCGGCCAGACCTTCGTGGTCGACAACCGCCCCGGCGCCGGCTCGATCATCGGCACCGATGCGGTCGCCAAGAGCGCGCCCGACGGCTACACGCTGCTGCTGATGTCGAACACGCACACGGTCAACGAGTCGCTGATTCCGAACAAGCCGTTCCAGCTGATGCGCGACTTCGTGCCGATCGCACCGATCAACTACTCCGACCTGCTGCTGGTCGCGCGCAGCGGCCTGCCGGTCAACAACCTGGCCGACCTGCTGAAGCTCGCGAAGGAAAAGCCGGGCGCGCTGTCGTACGCCTCGTCCGGGCCGGGCACGCCGTACCACATGGCCGGCGAGCTGTTCAAGGCGATGGCGGGCGTGTCGATCCTGCACGTGCCCTACAAGGGCAGCTCGGGCGCGCGCACCGACGTGCTCGGCGGCCAGGTCGACCTGATGTTCGACGCGGTCACGACGATGAGCGAGCACGCGCGCGCCGGCAAGGTCAAGGCGCTGGGCACGACCGGCCTGACGCGCTCGGCCGTGATGCCCGACGTGCCGACCATCAACGAGGCGGGCGTGCCGAAATACGAGGCGACGATCTGGCTCGGCCTGATGGCACCGAAAGGCACGCCGGTGGCGATCGTCAACCGCCTCAACGCCGAGGTCAGCAAGATCGTGGGCGACCCCGAGACCGCGAAGGCCTGGAAGGCGCAGGGCGCCACGCCGATGGTGATGAGCGTGGCCGAGTTCACCCGTTACCTGAACGACGACATCGCCAAATGGGCGCACATCGTCAAGATTTCCGGCGCGTCGGCCGACAAGTGAACCGCGACCGCCCCATGACGACGACCGTGGACCTGCTGTGCGCCGGCGCCGCGCAGGGCATCGCGCGCGCGCTGCAGGCGAGCTTCGAGCGCGAGACCGGCGCGACGCTGCAGGCACGCTACGGCGCGGTCGGCGCGATGAAGGAGGCGTTGCTCGGCGGCGAGCCCTGCGACGTGATGGTCGTGACCGATGCGATGGTCGTCGCGTTGCAGGCGGCCGGCGAGCTCGACCCGCGGCCGCGCTCGCCGCTCGGCCGCGTGCGCACCGGCGTGGCGGTGCGCAGCGGCGAGGCGACACCGGCGATCGACACGCCGCAGGCGCTGAAAGCGGCGCTGCTCGCGGCCAGCGCGGTCTACTTCCCGGACCCGCAGCGGGCCACGGCGGGGATCCATTTCGCCTCGGTGCTCGAGCAGCTCGGCATCCGCGACGCGCTGGCGCCGCGCCTGCGGACCTTCCCGAACGGCGCGACCTCGATGCGCGAACTCGCGTCGGCGCCGCCGGGGGCGGTCGGCTGCACCCAGATCACCGAGATCCTGTACACGCCCGGCATCACGCTGGTCGGTGCACTCCCGGTTGCGTTCGAACTGGCCACCGTCTATACCGCCGCGGTCGCGACGAACGCCGCGCACCCGGCACTCGCGGCGCGCCTCGTCGAGCTGCTGGCCGGGCCGGCCACGCGCAAGCTGCGCGCCGAGAGCGGCTTCGAGTTCGACTGAACCGCTCGTCGGCGGCCTTCGGTTCTTCGCGATTCGGGCCGGTACGGCCGCACCGACAGGTCGGGCTCGCTGGAGCCCGGCGCGTGGCTACTGGCCGGCCTTGAAGCTGGTGAAGATGCGCGTCTGCACGCGCCGGATGTCCTGCGGCGCGGCGTCGGGCGGCGTCATGCGCTTCTTGTCCGCATCGGACAGGAAGATCGTCTTGTTCTCGGCCACGCTCTTCTTGACGAACTTCAGCGAGGCCGCGTTCGGGTTCGCGTAGAAGACCTTGTTGGTCAGGCCCGCGGCGACCTCGGGGCGCAGGATGTAGTTGATCCACAGGTGCGCGTTGTTCGGATGCGGCGCGTCCTTCGGGATCGCCATCGTGTCGAAGAACAGCGTCGCGCCGCCCTTCGGGATCAGCGCCTCGATCGCCGGCGGCGCTTTCGGATTCGCCTCGATCGCACGTTCCCGGGCGATGTTGATGTCGCCCGAGTAGCCCATCACCGCGCACAGCTGGCCGCTCGCGAGGTCGTTGATGTAGCCGCTCGACGAGAAGCGCGTGACGTAGGGTCGCACGCTCTTGAGCATCGCCGCCGCGGCCGGGTAGTCCGCGGCGCTGGTGCTGTAGGCCGGCTTGCCGACGTAGAGCAGCGCCACCGGCAGCACCTCGGAGGCGGAGTCGAGGAAGTTCACGCCGCAGCCCTTCAGCTTGGCCGCGTACTTCGGGTCGAAGATCAGGCTCCAGGCGTTGTCGGGCATCGGCATGCCGCCGAGCGCGGCCTTGACCTTCACGGTGTTGATCCCGACCGTCACGTAGCCCCAGAGCCAGTCGACCAGGTACTGGTTGCCGGGGTCGACGTGAGCGAGTTGCTCGAGCAGACCCTTGTCGAGGTTGCCCCAGTTCGTCAGCTTGGACCGGTCGAGCTTCTGCAGCAGGCCCCCGGCGATCTGCGTCTTCGCGAAGTGCGAGCCGGGCACGACGATGTCGTAGCCGGTCTTGCCCGCCACCAGCTTGGCGTGCAGGATTTCGTTGGCATCGTAGTTGTCGTAGTTGACCTTGATGCCGGTCTCCTTCTCGAAGTTCCGAACCGTGTCGTCGGCGATGTAGTCGGACCAGTTGTAGATGTTCAGCACCTTGGGCTCGTCGGCGGCGCGCGCGAGCGCGGCGCAGGCGGCGAGCGCGATCAACAGGGCGGCGGTCTTGGGCTTCGACGTCATGACAGGCAGGCTCCTCGGGGGTGGCAGGCGGACAAACGCAAATGCTAGCGGCAAACCCTGGCGTGCCCGGATTTTGCTTGCCCGGGGTTCGATCCCGAAGGCATGATCCGTACCCGCTTTCGATCGCCTTTGACTCACAAGGAACACCCATGCGCATCAACGCTCTCAAGACCCTCCCGCTGCTGGCGCTGCTGGCGCCGATGTTCGCGCTGGCCCAGGCCGGCGGCACGCTCGACAAGGTCAAGCAGTCCGGCGCGATCACGCTGGCCTACCGCGAATCGTCGATCCCGTTCTCGTACCTGGACGACAAGGCGCAGCCGGTCGGCTTCGCGCACGAGATCTGCCTGAAGATCGTCGACGAGGTCAAGAAGGCCACCGGGCGAGCCGACCTGAAGGTGAATCTGCAGGCGGTGACCTCGGCGAACCGGATCCCGCTGCTGCAGAACGGCACCATCGACATCGAGTGCGGCTCGACCACCAACAACAGCGAGCGCGGCAAGCAGGTGCAGTTCGCGATCAACTACTTCTACACCGGCACGCGCTTCCTGGTGAAGGCCGGCACGCAGATCAAGACCATCGACGACCTGAAGGGCAAGACCATCGTGTCGACCACCGG
>JAYSLR010000482.1:0-4957 GCA_043725365.1 Rhizobacter sp.
CACCGCAGCGACGAAGCACGCGATGGTTCGCAGTGGCTTTTATTCTGAGCGTGGGCAGCGCCTTCAGGTTGAGCCGTTCTCAACCCACGACCCGCGCGCCGACGTTGAGCGGCTCGAATATGCGCTCGGCGTCTTCAAGCAATGTGTAGCTGCCAAGGTGCCCCTTCGGAGCGAGAAGGGCGCACCCATCCCGCGTGAGGCGTTGACAGACGATGTGCTGACCTCATGCGAAGAGCTGCTGTTCGTCCCGGCTTGGCACGACCCCGAGTTTCTGCGGCTTGCTCTCGCCGCCGTAGCCTCGCATCAAGAAGCCAACGCGCTAACCATGGTCGGGCCGGCCGCCAATGGCGTCCCTGTCGGCCTGGTTGCGATTGGCCGGCTGTTGCAACTCGGGCTCGTGTTCGTGATGCCTATCTCCCTCGCGCTCGGTCTCATTGCCGCTGTTAGCCACGATGGGTGGGGTGCGGGTCTTGCCTTCTACGTGCTTGGCGCTGGCGTGCTGGCGGCAATGAGCGCCAAGGAGCAGGAGAACGGAAAGAACCTCGGCGTGTTCGAGCGCGCCCATCTCGGGTGGTCTCAGTTCCGCTACCTGCGCGGTGGTGGTGTGGTTGGGAGCGGCGCCCGCTTCAACCTTGAGCGCATGGCACAGGATGGCGTGAAGGTTCCTGCCGTCGCTTTCGACCTTTGCGCAATGCTGGAGACGCAAATACGGGCCGCCGCTACCGGTGCCCCAGAGGAAAGCCCCTCGACGCCCTAGCGGTCGCGTTGAGCGAATCCGCTTACACCAGCGCTTACATCGAGCCGCTGAAATGCAAAAGGGGTAGCAGGCACTAACCGGCTACCCCTTGCAAACTATGGCTCCCCGACCTGGGCTCGAACCAGGGACCTACGGATTAACAGTCCGGCGCTCTACCAACTGAGCTATCGAGGAACAGCCTTGCATTATAGCCAGCTTCGCCGGGCGCTCAGAGATCGACCTGGACCGACAGGCGCAGCGTGCGCGGCGCCAGCGGGTACAGGTAGACGTGGCTGAACTCGTAGGGCGACTCGCGCCACGCGCGCTTGTCGAACAGGTTGTCGATGCCGGCGCGCCAGGTCGTCGCCGTGCCCGCGACCTTGGTCGCGTAGCGCAGCCCGGTATCGATGCGCGCGTAGCCCGGAATGGTCGCGCTGTTGTCCGGCAGCACCATGCGCCGGCTCTCGTAGCTCAGGCCTGCCTGCAGGTTCAGCCCCGGCAGGGCGGCCACGTCGTAGGCCGCCTGCAGCTTCAGTGTGCGGGACGGTACGTTCGTGGGCTGCTTGCCTTCGACGGTGGGGTCCTGGCTGCCTTCGACGCGCGCCTGCAGCCACTGCGCGCCGCCGCGCAGCAGCCACGGCCCCTGGCGCCAGGCTGCGCCGGCCTCGACGCCGCGGTGGTGCTCGGTGCCGTCGAGCAGCGTGGTGCAGGTGGCGTCGGCGTCGCAGCTGCCGAAGTCCTGGGTGCGCGGGCGCTGGATGTCGAACCACGCCAGGTTCCACTCGAACGCGTCGCTCGCGCCCTTCAGCCCGACCTCGGCCTGCCGGCTCTTGGTCGTGAAGATCTCGCCGGGGTTGGTGTAGCGCGAGAGATTTGGCGCCGCACTCGACTCGACGCCGCGGCCCCAACTGGCATAGACCAGTTGCTGGGTCGAGAGGGCGTAGCTGAGCGCGATCGACGGGGTCGTGAAGGCATTCGCGTAGGCGCTCGGTTCGGTCCCATCGGTCAGCTCGCTGGCGCGCCGCAGGCGGGTGTGGCGCACGCCGAGCCAAGCGGTCAGGCGGTCCGTGAGGCCGACCGCATCGCGCAGGAACACTTCGGTGGAGCGGTTGGTGAGGTTGGTGTTGGGCACGGTGCCCAGCGCCGGCAGCGTCGGGATGACCGTCAGGCCGTCCACCGTGCCTTGGCCGACGATCGTGCCGTCGTCGACACGCGGCTGCAGGCGGCTTTCGAAGCGGGATTCGAGCACGCCGAAGGCGAGCTGGTGGCGCAGCGGTCCGGTGACGGCCTTGCCCTCGATCGACAGTTGCAGGGCATCGGCATTGCGATGCTCGTTGTCGCTGTGGTAGTCGTAGTAGTCGAAGCTGCCGTCGGAGCAGTAGCGGTCGTAGTTCCCCTCCTTCGAGCAGCCGAACGCAAACGCGAGCCGATCGTCGCTGACCAGCCGCTGCGTCGCCGCGTGAGCGATGAACTTCCAGTCGGCCCCGAGCTTCTGCTGCCAGCGCAGCGACGCGGTGGTCGCGTCGAACACCACGGGCAGCGACCACGGCTGGTTGTTCAGGCTCACGCGCGGGTCGCCCGGCGCGGGCACCGTGTTGCCGAGCATGCTGAAGCCCGGCTGGCTGGGCTGCGAACGGTGGCTTGTCTCGACCTCGGCCTCGAGCAGCGTGTCGGGGCTGACGCGCCAGTCGGCGGCGAGCGCGAGCAGGTTGCGGCTGCCCCGGCTGTCGCGCACCATCGGGTCGAGGTGCGCGGCGGCGGCGTTGAGGCGCACGCCGAAGGCCTGGTCGGTGCCGAAGCGCTGGCTCAGGTCGAGCGTGCCGGTCACCGTGCCGGGCTGGATCCATTCCAGCCCGACCGAGCGCAGTGGTGTGTCGAGCGGCCGCTTGACGACGTAGTTCACCAGCCCGCCCGGTGCGCTGGTGCCGGCCTGCATGCCGCTGGTGCCTTTCAGGATCTCGAGGCGCGCCTTGTTGTCGAGCGGGATCGATGTCTCGGCATTGATCGGCAGCCCGTCGCGCAGGAAATTGAACTGGTTGTCGAGCACGTAGCCGCGCACGCTGAGGAAGTCCCAGTAGCCTTCGGCGTTGTAGGCGTCGCTGATGGCCGGGTCGATGCGCGTCAGGTCCGACAGGCGCTGCACGCCGCCGTCCTTCAGCTGCTCGCTGCCGAACACGCTGGCCTGCAGCGGCGTCTTCGCCAGCGGCGTGTCGCCCCAGCCGCCGATGCTGGCCGGCAGCGATGCCTGCCCGGTGACGGTGACGGCCTCGAGTTGCGCCAGTGGCGGTGCGGCGGGCGCGGTCTGCGCCCAGGCGTGCGCGGCGGCGAGCCAGGCGGCCGCGGCGATCGGCGAGAAGCGGTGGTGGTGTCGTTTGGTCAGGCGTGCCATCTTGGTTCCGTGGTCGATGGCAGGTCGGCGGGCCGGGCACATCACGGGCGTGAAGCGGCACTGGCCGTGCTTCCCTGCGCGAGGATTACCTCAATCCCCTTGCGGGGACTTCGAGACCCACCGATCGGCGAGTCTCAAACAGGTTCAAAGGGACTTTCTCAGTCGAGCGATGCGCCGCCGAAGCCGCGAACCGTTCAACACCCCTAGCGAATGCCGCGCAGCAAACCGCGCGACGGCTGCGATTATTACTCAGCCGGCGGCGCGACACCGAGCGCCCGGTGCAGGCGCGGGCTGGTGGTGGTGTACTCGAGGTGGATCGTGCGATCCGGAAACGCCCGCGCGGCCGCGCCGAACGCCGCCAGCGCGGCCTCGTGGAAGCCGCACAGGATCAGCTTCTTCTTGCCCGGGTAGGTGTTGACGTCACCGACCGCGAAGATGCCGGGCTCGCTGGTCTCGAACTTCTCGGTGTCGACGACGAGCTGCTTGCGTTCGAGCGCCAGGCCCCAGTCGGCGATCGGCCCGAGCTTGGGGCTCAGGCCGGTCAGCACGAGCAGCGTGTCCAGCGGCAGCGCACGCGGCGTGCCGTCGGCGGTCGTGACGTGCAGCGCGGCGAGGCGGCCTTGCGCGGTGGTCAGCCCGCTGGCCATCGCGGCGACGAACTCGATCCGGCCCGCGGCGCGCGCCTGGCGCAGCGTCTCGATGGTCGTTGCGGCGGCCTTGAACTCGTCGCGGCGGTGCATCAGCGTGACGCTGGCGGCGTGCGCCGGGCCGGCCGCTGCCAGCGCGAGCGCACATTCGAGCGCGGCGTCGGAGTCGCCGACGATGACGACGCGGCGGCCGGCGAGGGCGGCGGGCTCGGGCACGCCGTAGAAGAGCTGCGAGCCCTCGAACGCGGCGAGACCGTCGACCTTGAGTCGCCGCGGCTGGAACGAACCGACGCCGCCGGCGATCACGACCACGCGCGCGCGCAACTGCACGCCGGCCGAGGTGCCGACGCGAAAGCGCCCGTCGGCCTCGCGCTGCACGGTGTCGACCTGCTGGCCGAGATGAAGCGTCGGCGCGAACGGCTCGATCTGCGCCAGCAGCCGCGCCACGAGCTCGCGGCCGGTGCAGACCTTCGTGGCCGGGATGTCGTAGATCGGCTTGTCGGCGTAGAGCTCCACGCACTGGCCGCCGGCAAAGGGCAGCGAGTCGATCACGTGGGCGCGCAGGCCGAGCAGCCCGAGCTCGAACACCTGGAACAGGCCGACCGGCCCGGCGCCGACGACGACGGCATCCGTCTCGACGGGCGCGGGCGTCGGCACGGCCGCATCCACGGCGCTTACCGGAGCAACTCGCCGAGCTTGCCGGTCTTGTCCTTCCAGTCGTCGGCATCGGGCAGCGGGGTCTTGCGCTTGGTGATGCTGGGCCAGTTCTTCGCCAGATCGGCGTTCAGCGGGATCATGTGCTGCTGGTCGCCGGGCACGTCCTCCTCGGGCACGATCGCATTGACCGGGCACTCGGGGATGCAGACCGCGCAGTCGATGCATTCGTCCGGGTCGATGGTCAGGAAGTTCGGGCCTTCGCGGAAGCAGTCGACCGGGCACACGTCGACGCAATCGGTGTACTTGCAGCGGATGCAGGATTCGAGAACGACGTGGGTCATGGCGGGGCTCGGTGGGATGGGATGCGCCGCTGGCCGCGGGGCCGGCGCGTGGATCAGTCGGGGATTTTAGGGCTTCACGCGCGGCGCGGACGCAACGTGGCCGGCGCGGGTCGGCGCGCGCGCCAGTGCGAGGGCGCCGGCACCGACGGTCACGACCGTCGGCCGGCCGGCGTGCAGCATCGCGGCG
>JAYSLR010000483.1:0-1572 GCA_043725365.1 Rhizobacter sp.
CACCGGCGCCGCGCCGGTGCCGGTGCCGCCGCCCATGCCGGCGGTGATGAACAGCATGTGCGAGCCGTCGATCGCCTGGCGGATGCGGTCGACCGCCTCTTCCGCGGCGGCCTTGCCGCATTCCGGCTTCGCACCCGCGCCCAGGCCGGTCGTGCCGAGCTGGATCAGGTCGTGCGCGGCGGAGCGGTTCAGCGCCTGCGCGTCGGTGTTGGCGCAGACGAACTGCACGCCCTGCACGCCCTGCGCGATCATGTGGTCGACCGCGTTGCCGCCGCCGCCGCCCACGCCGATCACCCTGATCTGCGTGCCCATGCTGAACTCTTCAATCATTTCGATGGCCATTTGTTTCTCCAGTCCTAAGTGCAGTTGCCGTGTGTCAGAAATAAGTTGTGTACCAACGTGGTCTGGCTTGATTCGCCGAGGTGGCCCGGGTTGACCGGGGTCCTAGGTCGCATCGCCTGCGGGCCGGCGCGCGGCGGCGCCAGGCCGTGGGCGGATTGAACGTGCAGCAGGCTGTGGGTGTGCTTCATCGTGTCCGCCTTCTCTTTCAATGTTCTAGAAATTGCCCAGGAACCAGTCTTTCGCGCGGCCGAACAGGGTCTTCACCGACCCGGCCTGCTGCGCCGCACGCAGGCCGCGCGAGCGCGCGAAGCGTGCCTCCTCGAGCAGCCCCATCACGGTCGCCGAACGCGGGTTGCTGACCATGTCGTAGAGCGCGCCGTGGTAGGTCGGCACGCCCTTGCGCACCGGTTTGAGGAAGATGTCCTCGCCGAGCTCGACCATGCCCGGCATCACCGCGGCGCCGCCGGTGATGACGATGCCGCTGGACAGCAGCTCCTCGTAGCCGCTCTCGCGGATCACCTGGTGCACCAGCGAATAGATCTCCTCGATGCGCGGCTCGATCACACCCGCGAGCGCCTGGCGACTCAGCATGCGCGGCGCGCGGTCGCCCAGGCCCGGCACCTCGAGCTGCTCGCTCGGGTCGGCGAGCAGTTGTTTCGCGACGCCATACTCGACCTTGATCTCTTCCGCGTCCTTCGTGGGCGTGCGCAGCGCCATCGCGATGTCGCTGGTGATCAGGTCGCCGGCGATCGGAATCACCGCGGGGTGGCGGATCGCGCCGTCGGTGAAGATCGCCACGTCGGTGGTGCCGGCGCCGATGTCGACGAGGGCCACGCCCAGGTCCTTCTCGTCGTCGGTCAGCACCGCGTGGCTGGACGCGCTCGGGTTCAGCACCAGCTGGTCCACCTCGAGCCCGCAGCGCCGCACGCACTTGACGATGTTCTCGGCCGCGCTCTGCGCGCCGGTGACGATGTGGACCTTCACCTCGAGCCGCCCGCCGCTCATGCCGATCGGCTCCTTGACCTCGTGGCCGTCGATCACGAACTCCTGCGGCTCGACCAGCAGCAGCCGCTGGTCGTTCGGGATGTTGATCGCCTTCGCGGTCTCGACGACGCGCGCCACGTCGACCGGCGTCACCTCCTTGTCGCGCACGATCACCATGCCGGTCGAGTTCTGGCCGCGGATGTGGCTGCCGGTGATGCCGGTGTAGACGCGCGTGATCTTGCAGTC
>JAYSLR010000484.1:0-2994 GCA_043725365.1 Rhizobacter sp.
TCGACGCTGGCCGGGTGCGCGAGCGACTTGTTCTCGGACGCGAGCGCGGCCGAGGTCACCTGCGCGATCATGAAGCCCGAGTTCAGCCCGCCGTGCTCGATCAGGAACGCCGGCAGGCCCGACAGCACCGGGTCCATCAGCATCGCGGTGCGTCGCTCGGCGAGCGCGCCGATCTCGGCGATCGCCAGCGCCAGGTTGTCGGCCGCGAACGCGACCGGCTCGGCGTGGAAATTGCCGCCCGACAACGCCTGATGACGCGCGCCCGACGGGTCGGCGAACACCAGCGGGTTGTCGGAGACGCCGTTCGCCTCGCGCAGCAGCACACCCCACGCGTGCTCGATCTGATCCAGGCAGGCGCCCATCACCTGCGGCTGGCAGCGCAGGCAGTACGGGTCCTGGACGCGGTCGCATGCCAGGTGCGAGGCGCGCAGCGCGCTGCCGGCAAGCCAGTCGCGGTAGCGCGCCGCCACCAGGCGCTGACCGGGCTGGCCGCGCACCGCGTGGATGCGGTCGTCGAACGGCGTGTCGGAGCCCTTCGCGGCATCGACCGTCATCGCGCCGACGGCGACCGCGGTGTCGAACACGCGGCGCAGCCGCTGCACCGCGTGGATCGCCAGCGCGGTCGAGGCCTGCGTGCCGTTCAGCAGCGCCAGGCCTTCCTTCGGCCCGAGCTGCAGCGGCACGAGGCCCGCATGTGCGAGCGCCTGCGCGGCCGGCAGGCGCTGGCCACCGACGAACGCCTCGCCGACGCCGATCAGCACGCCGGCCAGGTGCGCGAGCGGCGCCAGGTCGCCGGAGGCGCCGACCGAGCCCTTTTCCGGCACGACCGGCAGCACGTCGGCGTTCAGCAGCGCGAGCAGCGCGTCGATGATCTGCTGGCGCACGCCGGACACGCCATGCGCCAGGCTCGCCGCCTTCAGCAGCAGCATCAGCCGCACCACCGGCGCGGCCATCGGCGCACCGACGCCGGCGCTGTGCGACAGCACCAGGTTGGTCTGCAGCTGCGCGAGGTCGGCATCGGCGATGCGCGTCTGCGCGAGCTTGCCGAAACCGGTGTTGATGCCGTAGACCGCAGCGTGCTGCGCGACCAGTTCACGCACGGCCTGCTCGCTGGCGGCGATGCCCGCACGCGCCGACGCGGCGACCGACCAGCGCGCGCCGCCGGCCGCGGCGCGTTCGAGCATCGCGTCGTCGAGCGCGCCCGGAACGATGGTGGGGTGCGGCATGTCCATGCGACGAAGCCTCAAGTGGTCTAGACAACTTTAGCATGCACGTCGCTAGAATCGTGCGATGAAGCCACCTGCCGCGCCGACCCGCACGCTGCCCTATGCCACCGTCAAGGCGGCGCTGCGCGAGCGCATCGCGCGCGGCGGCTGGGAGCCGGGCGTGCGGCTGCCGTCCGAGCGCGAGCTGGTGCAGGAGTTCGGCTGCGCGCGCATGACGGTGCACCGCGCGCTGCGCGAGCTCGAGGAGGAAGGCCTGATCGAACGCCGCCAGGGCTCGGGCTCGTTCGTCGCCGAGCTGCACCCGATCTCGAACCTGCTGCAGGTGCGCGACATCCACGACGAGATCCGCGAGCGCGGCCACGCCCACACGACGCGCGTGGTCAGCGTCGCGCGCGGGAAGGCCGACGCGTGCACCGCCGCCGCGATGCGGCTGCGCAAGGGAGCACCGGTCTATCGGGTGCAGCTCGTGCACCTGGAGAACGGCGTGCCGATCCAGTTCGAGGACCGGCATGTGAACCCGGCCCTGGCGCCCGACCTGCTGGCGCGTGACTTCACCCGGGTCACGCCGTCGTTCGTGCTGTTCGAGCACGCACCGCTGACCGAAGCCGAGCAGGTCGTCGAGGCCGTGCTGGCCAGCGCCGGCCAGGCGCAGTTGCTCGACGTCGCCGAAGGCAGCGCGCTGCTGATGGTCTCGCGCCGCACCGTCTCGCAGGGCGCGGTCGCCTCGGTCGCGCGGCTGTACCACCCCGGGGCCCGCTACCGCTTGATCGGTCGCTTCTCGGTGTGAGTGTGTGCCCCCGGCTGCGGGTACGCAGCCACCCCCCGCGGGGGTCGCCCCTGGCTTGGGGCGGCCCGGCGCTCAGGGGCGCCGCGCCCGTCACAATGGCGTACCGATGCGCCCGAGAACCGCCATGCAACCGAAAGAATCGCCGCCCTCCACCGCCGCGCGCGCCCACGACCTGACCGACGCCGAGTTCGCCGAGCTCGACGATCTGCTGCTCGACACCCCCGAGCCGCTGGAGCCGCTCGATGCGGTGATGCTCGACGGCTACCTGTGCGGCGTGATCGTCCAGCCGGTGCTGCTCGAACCCGCGACCTGGCTCGCCCACGTGTTCGATTTCGACGGCCGCCCGCTGCCCGACGATGTGAGCCCGGAATGGCTGCAACGCACGACCGCGCTGATCATGCGGCGCCACGCCGCGCTGAACCGCGCGATCGTCGAGGACGGCTGGTTCGACCCGCTGGTGCTGGAGTTCGACGAGGAGCACCCGCGCGAGCCGGTGCCCGAGGGCGAGGTCGACCCGATGGCCGGCCTGAGCCCGATATCGCAGTCGCTGATGCCCTGGGTCGCGGGTTTCCAGCACGCCACCGTCTGCTTCCCCGACCTGGCCGAGATGCCCGACGACGCGGTGATGTCGGCACTGGCGCGGCTGTACCGCCACCTGCCGACCGAGACCGCCGAGGAGCGTGAGGTCGTCGAGACGCTGGACCGCGAGCACCCGCTCGCCACGCTCGACGACGCGATGGAGGAACTCGTCGTCACGGTCGCCGACCTGCAGGATCTGACGAACGAGCAGCGCTACAAGGTCGAGACCGTGAAGCGCGAGTCGCCCAAGGTCGGCCGCAACGATCCCTGCCCCTGCGGCAGCGGCAAGAAGTTCAAGCAGTGCCACGGCGCGACCTGAAAACCGGTGTCCCGACGTCCTGACATGCGGGGCCGTCGCAATGACCGCCCCCCTGATGGCGCCGCCCTGATGACGCCGAACTG